>CAYMXF010000045.1:0-13359 GCA_964393935.1 uncultured Planctomycetaceae bacterium | reverse complement strand
GCCGAGAACGATGCCGGAAAGCCGCACCGCCGCCGTCGCGTTACCCCCGAACGGGGCGAGGAGCCGCGCCAGCCAGGCGACCATCCCCGGGTGGTCGTAGTAACACAAGTCCAGACGCTGGGCCCACTGCCAGTGATAGGCCTCGTCGCTGCCGAGGGGGTAGAGTGAAGCAGTGACCAGACGTGCGGCGCTCCAACAACCGATCGCGAGGATCAGCCATTGCCGCGACGGCGTTCGCCGCTGTATTGCCATTAGACCTATCGCAAGAAGAACGACCTGTGCGAGGATCCCCAGCGCGGCGGCGATCATCCGTCCGCCGGAATAATCCGTCGGATAGCCGCGCCAGTGAAACGCTCCGGTCACGATCCAAATGGCGAACGCGATCGCCGCGGCCGACAGCATCATCAGGGTGACGAGACGCCCCCGCCAATCGTTAGAGAGATTCGCCTCTGGATGGCTCATCAGGTCTTGACGGTATCGAGGAGATACACCGCCAGTGGTCCGAACAAGAGCACCGGCAGCCACGCGGGCAGGGCCGGGTTCAGCCCCAGCCCACCGAGGTCCACGTTGTGGCAGATGAAGGCAAGCACGTAACAACATCCGCAGGTCAGCATGCATTGCCCGCCGGCGATGATGACGGAGGGCCGCTCGCGATTCAAGAAGAACGGAATCCCCAGACACAGGAGGATCATGTTGATGACGACGGTCGTGAGCCGACGATGCTTGATCTTGATGAACTGGCCCGAGCCGGCCTCGGAGAAGCGGGCCTGGAGCTTTTCCACCTCGGCCAGGCTGAGGAAATTGATCCAGAGCGACGCCTGTTGGAGGGCCAGTTCCTTGGGCGTCAGGGCCGAGGCATAGTCCTTCACGGGCATGGACCCGAGCGCCTCATCTCCCTCCACGAGAGGCGCGGGACCGCCCTTTGGCCGAGAACCGGCCCTGGGCCCTTCAAAGATCATTCGATAGCCGTTATCAAGGTGCCAAAGACCTCGTTCTTCGTCCCATCGGGCCCGATCGGCGCGAACGACTTCGGTCATCCGGCCTTCCTCGTCGCGCTTGAACACGATCATGCCGCGCATTTCCTTGACGCGCGGATGGAACATCGCCGCCGAGACCAGGGCGTTATCCCGATCGGGCTGGAACCAGACGGCGAACGAGTTGCGTCCTTCGACGTCTTGGTGGGACCGTGCAAGTTTGTCCGCGAACCGTGGAATCACGAACTCCTGGTCGATGAACCATAGTCCGTTCATGGCCAGCGCGGCCAGCAGGACCGGCGTCGCCACGCGATAGAGCGACGTGCCGGAAGCCAGAATGGCCGTCAGCTCGTTGGTCCGATGAAAGCGCCCCAAGGTGCAGCAGGCCGCAATGAGCAGGATCACCCCGGCAAGCTGCGCAAAATAAAGGAACAGGTTGTAACCGTAAAAATCCACGATCTTCGCGATGATTTGCATCTTTGTCGCGCCCTGAGCGGACGTAAATTCGTCCAGGTTCACGAACAGATCGAGCGTCACGTAAAGTCCGATCATGACCGCCAGCGCGATCAAGTAGTTCGTGAAGAACGCTCGGAGGATGTAGCGGTCCAGGGTCTTCATCATGGCCGATCGTCGCCGCCTGGTTGGCTAACGCTTCAAAATCTTGAAGGCGACGAAGGCCGTCGCCAGGTAAATGAACACGGTGCCGCCCCACATGACGATGAGGCTCAAGTTCGTGTAAGCCGGATGATCCGCGAGGTTTCGCCCCACGATGCTGGACAAAACGACGAACAACGACGGCACGCAGCTAATCCCGAAGGCCGTGAGAACCTGCCCGCCGCGGATGATGATTCCCAGGACCGCTCCCATCAAAACCACAGCGATCGGGGTCAGCGCGTACGAGCCGCGGAAATGGATCTCGCCGATCACTTCCGCGCGGAAGGATTCCAACCGTTGCCAGAACCGCTCGCACTGCCGGTACTGTTTTTTGGGAAGGCCGGCCATCGGCGTCCCGGCAAGAAACGCCTTGGTATCAAAGTGATCGAGTCGATCGACCAACCCCGGTTGCTCCATGAATTCCAGCGGCTTGAGAGTTTCCTTGGGTTTACGGACCGTCCGGGTATTCGCGTCGCCGACCCGGCGTACTTCCACATTCCCCAGTAGCTCGACCATCACCAGGGGGCGGTTGCGGTCCATGGCGCTCCGCAGATCGAGTAGGGCCGACGCCGCCGTCATGATCAGCTTACCGGCGTCGCCGTCTTCCTTCACTGTCACGTCGCGAAGCGTCGTTCGCCCATCGTCCGGATCCACGGCATATTGACGCGCGGAGATTTGGTAGCGGACACCGTTACCCGCTAGTTTGAGGACGCCGTCCTTGGCCAGGCGGTCGATCGCTTCCTGTTGAAGGTAATAGCTCATCAATTCGCGGCGGATTGCGAACAGGCGGTCCTGAATCTCCGGGCTTTCCTCCGGATGGCGCTCGAAATGCACCAACCGTTCAAGGTTCTCGAACTTCGTCTTGCGGCGCATCGGCATGGGGACGTCGAAGGGCCCTAGGATTTGATGCGCCAGGTCGTAATACTGCCGGCGGGAGGCGTCAAAGGTCCGAACGCCTTGCAAGTCCACCGTGACGCGCGGCGAATCTCCGCTACAGTCAAAGTCGATAATCGTCGCGTTCGAGGTCCCGTAACGAAGGTATTCCTCGTCTCCCATCTCCAGGAAGCTGACCTTCGAGAGGAGCAGGTAGGTGTGCTTGTCCGGAAGGGTCACCCCCGGGGGGGGCTTGTCCATGATCTCACAACGGCCTGCCGTGATTCGATACTTACCAAATGCCAGCGGTCGGGCCTTTTGGAACTGTGCCATGACGATCGTCGGCAGTTCCCGACGTGTGGTCTCCTCGATCTGCCGGGAGAGTCCCGGGATCATGAAGTTCCATGACAAGTAGGTAAAGAGGGTCACAAACAGCCCCAGAAGCCCCGCGGAGAGGAGCAGCCTGTTGATATTGATCCCGGCGGCCCGGCAGGCCGCGATTTCATTGTCCGCCGCCGCCCGACCATAGGTGATCGTGGCGCTAAAGAGCGCCGCGACCGGTAGGATCAGGGTGATGGCCACGGGCGTCAGAAAGACGAAGACCTTCAGCAAATCATCCGCTCCCATGCCCTCTCCACGGAAGATGTTGGCCACGCCGCCACCCATGACCACGAGGAGGGTGAGCGCGACCGAGGTGAGGGCGAACGTCTTGAGAAGTTCTCGAGCGAGGTAGGTGTGAAGGGTGGTCATGCGTGAAAATGGGCTCCGGAAGTCCCGGCGCGCTAAAACCGACAGTCTAGCGCCCCTGGCGGAGGCGTCAAGACGAGCGTGCCGGACAGACGGTGACCGCATTTTTTCTTGACTCGCCGCGAGGAACCTGCTCTTATTCACTGTTTCGATCCCGGTTCGCCGGGATTGCCAGGGCCGCACACGCACGATGAACGCCCCGTAGCGGCGAACAGGAACACCACCCGAGGGGTAAAACAAGCAATGGCCAATATGACCAAGATCGCACCGTCGCGCATGGACCTCCTGCACAAGTGGTCCGTCGAGGACTCGCTCGATCTCTACAACGTGCGCCAGTGGGGCGCTGGTTTCTTCTCGGTCAACGATCGCGGCAACGTCACCGTCTCTTCCCGCGGTCTGGACGGCCCGACGGTCGACCTCAAGGAACTCGTCGATGAACTGATCCAGCGCGGCATCGAGATGCCGATGCTCCTACGTTTCTCGGACATTCTTCGCGCCCGAATTCAGCAGCTTTGCGAGGCCTTTCAAAAAGCCTTCTCAGAGAATAACTACAACGGCTCGTACATGGGCGTCTATCCCATCAAAGTCAACCAGCAGCGGCACATCGTTGAAGAGATCGTCCAATACGGCGCGCCGTACAACTACGGCCTCGAAGCCGGCTCAAAGCCGGAGTTGCTCGCGGTTTTGGCCCTGCTCGAAGCTCCCGAGCCGCTGGTCATCTGCAACGGTTACAAAGATAACGAGTACATCGATATGGCCCTTTGGGCGACCAAGCTCGGGCGCACGATCATCCTCGTGGTCGAAGAGTTCGGCGAACTCCAGCGGATCATCGACCGGGCGACGTCGATGAAGGTCAAGCCCCAGATCGGGTTTCGCATGAAGCTCGCCGCCCGCGGATCGGGGCGTTGGCAGGAATCCGGCGGTTCGCGATCGAAGTTCGGCCTGACGGTCACGGAAATGCTCCGCGGCGTCGAGCTGCTCCGCACCGAAGGGATGCTCGACAGCCTGGTCCTGACGCACTTCCACATCGGCAGCCAGATCACCAATATCCGGTCGATCAAAGAGGCGCTGGCCGAAGGCACCCGAATCTACCTGGAACTGACAAAGCTAGGAGCCGGCCTGCGGTATTTCGACGTGGGCGGGGGCATGGCCGTGGACTATGACGGCAGCTCCAGCAATTTCGCCTCCAGCGCCAATTATACAATGGCGGAATACGTCTCCGACGTGGTTTCAGCCGTTACGGAGGCGTGCAACAATTCCGAAGTGCCCCACCCGACGATTGTGACCGAGTGCGGTCGGGCCATCACCGCCCATCACTCCGTTCTCATCTTCAATGTCTTGGGCGTCACGGAACTTGCCGAATACGCCGTGCCGCAGACACTCCCGGAGGAGGCCCATCAGGTCCTTCATAACCTGCTGGAGATGCACAACTCGATCTCCGTGAAGAATTTTCAGGAGGCTTATCACGACGCCTTGCATCAGCGCGACGAGACCCTCAGCCTCTTCAAACTGGGTTATGTGAGCCTCGCCGATTGTGCGACGATGGAGTCCATCTTCTGGTCGGCCTGCCGGAAGATTCAGCGCATCATGCGCGAGAAGGAATATGTGCCGGACGAGCTTCAGGGATTGGAAGCTCAGCTCGCGGACACCTATGTCTGCAACTTCTCCGCTTTTCAGTCCGTGCCGGACTGCTGGGCCGTGGGCCAACTCTTTCCGATCATGCCGATCCACCGGTTGAATGAAGAGCCCACCCGCCGGGCGATCCTCGCCGACATCACCTGCGACAGCGACGGCAAGATCGACAAGTTCATCGACCTCCGCGACATCAAATCGACCCTCGAGCTTCACTCGTTCACGGGCGAGAACTATTACGTCGGCATCTTCATGACCGGGGCGTATCAGGAGATCCTCGGCGATATGCACAACCTTTTCGGCGATACGAATGCGGTTCACGTCACGCTCGGGGCGGACGGTCAGTATTTCATCGAGCATGTCGTCGACGGCGACACGGTCGAAGAGGTCCTCTCGTACGTGCAATACTCCGCCGAATCGCTGGTGGCCCGGCTTCGGCGTACCGTCGAGGACGCCGTCCGGCGCAAGCAGATCACGTTTCACGAGTCGGCGGAGTTTTTGCGACGCTACGAGCGCGGCCTCAAAGGCTACACTTATCTCGAAGGCTGACCCCCGCTACCCGTAAATCAGCGGCCACATCGCCCGACAGACGGCGAGGAACGCCAGCTGCGCGGTCTGACCGGCGGCAAAGATCGACTGGCGGGATTGGCCTCCGCCGCGTTGCGCCATGATCACGGCGACGAGGTAGGTCGCCGCGAAAACGATCAGGGCCATGATCAGGCCGATGAAGAAGTTGCCTTCGCGAGAGAAATAAATCGCCGTCAGCGCAACGGGCAAGACCGCATGACGGAGCATACGCGCCGGTCGCATCGATTCGCAGAAAGCGACGGTCGCATCGTCCGCACCTCGCGCCGTCCGGCCAACGCTCGCCGCCAGGAGCATCCCCCACCGGCCCCAGATCGGCGCCAAGAGCAGTGGACGATAAATCGGCGCCGGGTACATGAAGCTAAAATGGCTTCGCCAATCCTTCAGAGACGGCCACCACGCCGCATCGTCGCGGATGCTTGCGATCAACACCCACTCCGAGAGCACCGTCAAGCACAGGACTAATGTCCCTACCGGAGACAACGGCGCCTTCGGGTCCGTCGCCGCGACGAGCGGCTTGGCGCCAGTCAGCAAATGCGCCGTCCGCGCCAAGCCCAGGGCCAGAAACGGCCCCGTCACCAGACACTCAACCAACACGATCACCAGTGCCGGAATGACGCGGACGTTGCCGGCCTCGCCATACACCCGCCAGGATAATCGGAAGATTCCCGCCCAAAGAAGTCCGATGCCCAGCGCGATCGGCACCACCCATGATGCCGCCCGACTCCATGCGGTCTGGTCGACGGGGCCTTCGCGTTGACCCAACGGAAAAAGCAGCCGCAGCGCCTCGACGAGGCCGCTAAATCGAGATCGAGAAGACGACCTGGTTCCCTCTTCACGGGGGAGGGGCTGCGGAGGTGAAGGACCAGCAGATACGAGTCGTTCGTTTGGCATGGGTGTATAAGGGCGTAGCGGCGACATTGTATACCTTCGCGACGCCGCCTACGATAGCTCACGAGGAAGTGATCAGTGGATAGTGGTCAGGCAGCAGGGATCAGGGAACAGGGCACAGGGACTAGGGCGCAGGGACTAGAGCGCGGTCGTCCTTCCCTTTTTCCACTTCCCTTCGCCCTTTTCACGTGCACCGCCATCGTTCTCAGCGCCCCATCCGCCGCTTTTGGATTCCAACCCAATCCTCGGGCTGTGCCGCCGATGCGGGACGCGCTGGTCCCCCTTAGCGACCGCGACGCCGAAGGCTGGCTTAAACGCGCCGAAGAAGCCGCGGCCCGCGCCGATTGGAAGCTCGCCGCCGATACCCTCGCCCGCGTCATCGATCAATACGGCGACAAGACCGTCTCGCTCGACGAGGGGCAGCATTTTTATTCGGCGGCCCACTGTGCGCTCGACCAAATTGCTCGTTGGCCCGCCGACGGCTTGGCCACTTACCGCCTCCTTTACGACGCCGAGGTCCGTCAGCGGCTGGATACGGCGGTAAAGGCGCACGATCTGGATGCACTCCGTTTGATCGCCCGGAAATTCCCCTTTGCGACGCCTGGCCCGGAGGCGATGAATCTGCTGGCGGCCTGGCTCTTAGATCGTCGCCTGCCGGGCGAAGCTCTCGATATTCTCCATCGATTGTCCACCCTTCCCGAGTCCGTCGCAGGCGGATCCGCCCGTGGCGGAAATCCGTTGCCTCGCTGGCAGATCGTCTCGAAGCTCTGCGTCGCTTATGCGCTCGCCGGTCAGTCCTCCGCAGCCGCAGGCGCGCTGTCGGAACTGAAAGCCCTTGCCGATCGCGGGGTACCGGGTTCCGACGGTGTGCTGCCTGCAGACTGGCCGCAGCGCGTCGCCTCGATCGAGCACTTCCTCACGACGCGATGTCGAGATCGAACGTCAAACCTGCCTACTTCCATAGCCTGGTCAATCGCAGGAGGTCCGGCCGCCTCTTCCGGTCGCATGCCGTATATCGAACCCGCCGTTGCGCCGGATGACTTCTGGCGCGATCGGCTGCCGGGGGCCGAGCGTATCAACCCCCGCCGCATCAGCCGGCTCATCAAAGCCACCTCGCGACCGCCGGTCTGGCAGGCCGTCAGCGACGGTCGGTCCCTCTTCGCCACTTGTCCGGAGGGGTTGATCGCCCGCGACCTGGCGACGTTTGATTTCCTTTGGCGCATCGTACCCCGTTCGCGGGTGCGCGACCCGCAGATTGACCGATTCCGTCGGCAGACCGGCATGACCGACGTCGATAACCGCGATCGTCTCGACGAATTGTCCACGCGTACGCTCTGGCATGAATACCGCGGGGCGGTCTCCACCGCCTACGGCGTTGTCTTCGTTATCGAACAATCGGGCACCACCAACGAACTCTTCCCTTCGCGGCAAGGTCAAGCGGCGGGCAACGAATCCATCAATGGAGGGCTGGCCGCCGAACCCAATTCGATCCGCGCCTTCGAGGCCTCCACGGGCCGCGCCCTCTGGACCCTCGGCCGCTCCGGACGCGTCGAGGACGAACTTCGCGCCGCCCACTTTTTCGCGCCTCCTGTCGCCTTAGAGTCTCAAGGCCCCGACTCCGATCTCCTCATCGCACCCTATCTGCAAGGCGACGATTATTACCTCGCCGTCCTTCGGCCCAACGGTTCGATTATCAAGAAAGTCCTATTGGGCGCGGGGCGCTCGAATCTGTTCCCGATTAACGCCGTCCTTCAACCGATCGTCCACGAGGGAACGATCTATATCCCCACGGGTGCGGGTGTTCTCGTCGCGCTCAATGCCGACGATTTTTCCCTGCGCTGGCTCACCCGCTACGAACGGGCGACGCTCGCAGCGGGCCCGGCGGCAGCCACACGAATGCGGGCCGTGTGGACCGGAGGCGTCTTGATCGCTTCCGCTCAACCCGATGAATGGCTCACTTCGCCTCCTTTGGTCACGGCCGGGCTCGTCATCGTCGCCGCGCCGGACAGCGAATATCTTGTGGCCTACGATCGAAAGGACGGCCGCGAGACGTGGGCGTATCCCCGCGGCCGGCTGCGCTACCTCGTGGGCTCCGATGGTCAGCGGGTGATCGCGGCCGGCAAGCACGTCATCGCCATCGACCTTACCAACGGGAGCGCCGCCTGGATGTTCGATCGACAGTCCCCCAGCGGGCGACCGGCGCTCTGTGGAGATGCCGTGCTCGTCCCTTCTGAAGACGGACTCATCCGCCTCAACGCAGAAAACGGAAAAGAGATCGGCGATCCAATGCCTTCCCGCTTCCCGCTTGGCAATTTGCTGTCGGCCGACGGTTCTCTCTACAGCGTCACCGCGACGGACGTCACGAAATTTCCCGACGTCGATCAATCGCGGCGGATGGCGCACCAAGCCCTGGAGCGAAACCCCGAAGACGTCGCCGCCATGCTCCGTCTGGCCGGCCTCGCGATCCTGGAGAAGAAGTGGGACACGGCGGTTTCGTTTCTCGATCGAGCGTCCGCCACGGCGGATCTCCGATCGGGACCCGCGTCCGCCACGGCCGATCTTCGACCGGCCACCCAACCGTCCACCGGCGGTGGTCAAGCAACCGCCGAACTCTTGGCCAGAATCGCCCGCCACCGCGTGAACGTCCTCTTAAGCGTCGCCGCCGAAGGCGCGGATTCACCGCGGCGGGGGTCGACACCGGTCGATCCATCCCACCGAAGCCTACTGCAAAAGAGCCGGCGCGAACTCTTGGAAGAGGCCGTCCGATGCGCCCAGGGACCTCATGACGCCGTCCGCGCGGGATTGGCCCTTTGCGAACTCGCGGCCGAAGAGAGGCAAACGGTCGACGCCTTTCTAAGAGTGCTCGACCTGCTCCGACGAGCAGGCGACCAACCGGTCGCGTTGGAGCCGCAACTTTCCGCGACCGCGTCGGTCCTCTTCCGCGAGCGCCTCTGCGGATGGTGGCGGACCTTGAGCGTCCCCGAGCGCAAGAAGGTGGCGGACAAATCTCGGCAGATCATCGAAGCTGAGTGGGCCGCGGGACATCAGGCGGTGCTCGTCCATTTCGCCGATGCCCTCGATTTGCGGCCGTCCGGTGAAGACACCGCTCCCATGATGGCTCACGCCGCTTGGCTGGACCTCGAATTGGGCAAGCGTGCGCTCGACGACGGCGACTACGAGACCGGCGTCTTCCATCTGGAACGCGCCGCTGAGCGGCTCCCGAAAAGCGACACGGCGATTGAAGCACTTGGCCGATTGGCGCTCGCGTACGCCCGTCCCGGCGACGGGTTGCCGTCCGCACCGCGCGAAGCCGTTCGCTGCCTTTCGGCCTTCGAATCCTATGACAGGAACAGGCCCGTGCCCGCGGAACTTGGCCGCCTCGCGGGCTATACGAAGATCAGAACAATGGCCGACTTCGCTTCCTGCATATCAAAGGCGCTTCCCACCGCGCTCTTGCGAAAAAACGTCGGTCTGCCGAGCGTCTTGCGAAATCGCCCACGCTTAGAACTGGTTGCGGATACTTTTACTCCGGCCGGTTTCCCGCCGGACGTCATGTCCTTCCACGACCCCGCGAATCCGATCGATCTCTTCGACCAGACGCTCCCGATTCGCATGGCTCGTCAGGCCCGCGGTCTGTGCTACTCGGCCAACGTCCCCGACCGTTATTACTGGGCCGCGGACATCGAATCTTCGTCCGGCAGTTTCTATTGGGCTTCCTTTGAACAAGCATTCGAGCTTTCCGCGCAGCCGGCCGCCATCTCGAACCGTGTCGCGCTGCTCTCGACCGGTGACTCGATCTGCGCCGTCGGCCTCACCTCCGGCCGCCTGATGTGGCCGCCGCTCATCATTGATCTCGATAACGACGAACTTCCCCATCCTCCAATCCTCTGCGTCGGTGGAACGCTAATCGTCGCGCCGAACGCCTCCACCCTGATCGCCGTGGCGCCCAGACAAACCGTCGGACCGTTTTGGCGCCGCCGATTCGCGGGAAAAGAGATCGGCGCCCTCGCCTCCGTGGCCGGACACGTCGTTGTCATCGACGCCACCGGCGAAATCGTTACCGTGATCGATCCGGCCAGCGGTCGCGTTCAACGCCAATTCACCCTCGCATCGGCGTCGGGCAGTAAGGCATCCGACGGGATCAGGGATCAGGGATCAGGGATCAGGGAAGAACGCCCACGGCCCACGACCCCTGACCCCCGACCCCTGACCCCCGTCGCGGGACGATCTGTTCAGAGACGGGCCACTCGCAGCGGCCGCGGCCGCGATGAAACCAAGGACAACGACCAGATCGACGACGCCGAGTCGGCGACTTCTCACGTGGCCATCGTGGGCACGAGCGTCTGCCGGGCCTTGCAAGATCACGTCATCGCGAAAGACATCAGCTCCGGCCGCACGCTCTGGGACACGCCGCTGGGCGGTTTGATCCGTGGCCTGCTTCCCCTGAACGAAACGCAGCTCGGGGTCTGCTATGCGGGCTCACACCTGGCCGTCGTCAACGCCGATTCGGGCGCGATTTTGAAAGACTTTGACACCAAGGGACTGGTCTTGCCTCCCATCGACGCGACGCTTGACCTCGCCCCTTCGTCCCACGACCGCTCATCCGCCGCAACTTACGGCCGTCTTTTGATTTACGCGCAGACCCGGGACGACCCCCCGCGTTTCACCTTGTCCTCCTACCCAATGGACAAAGGCGAACAGCCTTGGCAACGGGACTTGGGGCGGCTCGGGACGGTGAATCGCCGGATGCTCCGCGCTTCTCCGGATTATCTCGCCGTGGTGGAATACACGGCGGAACAGGAAGCGCCCGACAGATTTCAGCCCATCCAGGCGATCTTCCGCGGCGTCTCGAATACCGCGCATCTTCTCGTCATCGACAAGAGCGACGGCCACCCGCTCTTGGAATCCGCGTTTACCTTTGAAAAAGAACGCCGGCCCAACCAACCCGGCGGTTTGGGCCTTATCACCGACGTCATTATCCTGGAGGAGAGGATCATTGCAGTCGGCCCCGACGGCTACTATGTTCTTTCCTCGGAGAGCCGAGAGGAGAAATGATGCACCCCACCCGTCCCCACGATCCCCGACCTGACGAGGGCCGGTCGTTGCGATCGATCGCGCCGGCGGCAGGATTGGCCATTTCGCTATTCGCTATTCTTAATTCGCTATTTGCGTTTCCCGCCGCCGCTAAGCCTCCCGCGCGCCGACCTCCCATGGTGACGGAAGAGACCGAGACCGCGATCAACAAGGCCCTCAAGTACCTCGTCTCCCGCCAAAGCTCCGACGGTTCCTTCCGCGATCAGGGCCAGATCGGCACGTATCCCGTCACAATGACGGCCTTGTCGGGGCTTGCTTTGGCCGGTTCGGGAAGCACGCCGAGCGAGGGCAAATACGCGCCGCAACTCCGCAAATGCGTAAACTACATCCTCCGCTCGTCGCAAAGAAACGGCCTGATCTGCCGTACGGGCGAGGAAGAATCCCGCTCCATGTATGGCCACGGCTTCAGCATGTTGTTTCTCGCCGAGGTCATGGGGACCGAGCAGGACCCGCAGAGTCTTGAACAGATTCGCTCCGTCCTTCAGCGCGGCGTCGACCTGACGGCCAAATCCCAAAGCGGTTTGGGCGGCTGGCTCTATACGCCCGACATGAACGGCGACGAAGGCTCCGTCACCGTGACGCAAGTGCAGGCGCTCCGCGCCGTCCGGAACGCCGGCATCGCCGTGCCCAAGTCCGTCGTTGACAAGGCCATGAAGTATCTGGAAAACTCGGTGCAGCCGGATGGAGGGATCGCTTATCGTGTCGGCATGAACGACTCCCGTCCGCCGATCACGGCCGCCGCCGTGGCCTGCTGGTTTAACGCGGGTCTCTATGAAAGCCCGCTGGCTCGAAACGCCCTTAAATTTTGCAAGAGGAATATCGCCGTCGGTCAGGCGACGGCCGGCGTCTGGGGACACTGGTACTACGCCCACCTGTACCTCTCGCAGGTCATGTACCTGGCCGGCGAGGACGAATGGAAAAATTATTACCCGCGAATTCGCGACCACCTGCTTGCCACGCAGCAGGAGGACGGCTCCTGGGAAGGCGACTCCGTCGGCCGGGTTTACGGCACCGCGATCGCCTTGTTGATCCTGCAGCTACCGTATAACAATCTGCCGATCATGCAGCGCTAGGAAGGGCCGAAAAAGCGCCTTGTCGTCCCCTTTTCAAGGCGTGACCTGAGGGGCTAAAGAAAGTATACTATTCTGATGCCGACGGTTGCCCGCATCGGTCCGTATCGGTTTTTCTTTTACGGAAACGAAGGGGCGGAGCCTCCGCATATTCATGCACAGCGCGAGCGGCGGCTGGCGAAGTTTTGGTTGGAGCCCGTGTCGTTGGCTCGATCAAAAGGCTTTGCCGCACATGAGTTGAGGCGACTTGAGAACCTGGTAAAAGAGAACAGAGAGCGTTTCCTGGAGGCATGGCATGGCTGGTTTAATCGTTGAGACGGCGCCAGAGGCAGTTTCCGTAGAGGTCACGGATGCGGAATTGACCGTTGCATTGGCGGACGGACGACGAATCAGCGTTCCGCTGGTGTGGTTTCCTCGTCTCCTTCAGGCGACCGCCGAGCAGCGAGCGCGCTGGGAACTCCTGGGAGATGGCGAGGGGATTCATTGGCCGCTCGTTGATGAAGACCTGAGCGTGGAGGGTCTGCTGGCTGGGAGGCGTTCGCGTTCGGCGTAAACTCACCTCCCCAATCAAAAAGCCCGCGATCGCCTTGGTGATCCTCCAGCTTCCCTACAATAATTTGCCGATCATGCAGCGATGAAGTATGATGGGGGCGACACGGATTTGAAGGGTGCTGTCTTCGTTTACGATGGCATGGAGGCACTGCGAAAAAGTGTGCAGCGCTGGCGCCGTTTGGCACGGCGGCCTGGTCGTAGCGGACGGCGAACCGCCTTGGCCTGGAAGCCAGCCTTCACCCCAGCGGCCGACCGCGAAAGGAGCTAAAAAAGTAGAATGTCCCCCT
>CAYMXF010000044.1:9236-17668 GCA_964393935.1 uncultured Planctomycetaceae bacterium | reverse complement strand
CGGGCCAGGTCGGGGACGCGCTGCTTGAATTCGTCAACGGCCTTTTCGAAGTTGTCGTGGGCGGGCTCGGTGTGGGAGAAGAAGGCGGTCAGCAGGTCGCAGAGCGCCTGGGGCTTTTGTAGATCGTAGGTCCCTTCGTGTTTGCCGTTCTGGTAGAGGCGGGCCTCGCGGGTGTCCTCGAAGATGATGTTGGTGAGGGGGTAGCCTTTCTTGATTTTCTTTTTGATCTCGGCGTCGAGGTCGTCGTCGGTATCTTTGGCCTCCCAGTGACCGCGCTCGATGTAGAAGTCGTCGCGGAAGGTGCCGTCGGGGCGGGTGCGGGAGGCGGAGAGGGGAAGGGATTCCCCCGCGGCATGCGTGCGAGAAGGGATTCTCGCACGAGCGGTGTCGGCGGAACGTCCGGCGGGGACGCGTGGCGCTACGCCACCCTCACCCCGGCCCTCTCCCTTAGAGGGAGAGGGAGCGGAGGCGGCGGAGAGTTCGGGGATGAGAGTCCAGCCGACCTTGCGGCCGATTTCGGCGAGGAGGTTTTGAAAGGCGGAGCGGAGGGCGGTTTCGTGTTTGACGCGCTGCTTTGCGTATGCGGCCAGCGCGGCGTAGTAGTCCTTGATGAGTTTGTGAGTGGGCTTTATCTCCGGCCTTGCGGGCATGGGTATTGGATAACGCAAGGGGCGGGGAAGAGCAACGGGGGCAGATTGCGGGGCGAATGATGCGCGTTCGCGGTTTGATGAGCGCCCTAATCCGCCTTCATCGACCGCATCAGCGGGTCCGGGCGATCGAGTAGGCTTGCAAGGGTCTGAGTGCGGACGTCCTCGGGGGCCGACCAGACCAGGAAGAACATGGCCTCGCGGACCAGACGCTGGGCGTCGCGCTGGCGCAGGAGGCCCGAGCCCTTGGCGTAGATCAGAACGGCCGCCGCTAGCCGCACCAAGAGATCGTTGACGCCCACGCGAATCTCCGTCTTGGGCACTTCCTGACCCGGCTCCAACAACGCCGCCGCCATCGTCATCAACCGCTCGCGCAGGGCCTGATAGCGCGTGGACAATTCCTCGCTCATCTCCGCGAGCGGCCCATTCGTCTTGGCGGCGTGCGATTCGATCAGCCGGACAATCGTCCCGGCCAGGCCGATCCCCGCCGTGGCGACGACGAGCGGTTTGACGGTCGAGCGCGACGCGAGAATCGTCTCGCCCGGGCCGCGAAGGACGTAGCGATTATCGACGACGACGTCTTTGAAATGCACTTCGCAGGTCCGCGAGCTTTGCAGGGCCATGAGCTGCATCGGCGGGTCGATGACCATCCCCTTCAAATCGGTCGGCACGGCCAGGAGGACTTGCCGCCCATCCGGCAGCAGCGCCCCGATGACAAGGTAGTGACACTGCGCCGCGCCGGTCACCCACGGCGAGAAACCGTGGAGGACGAACGCCGACCCGTCGGGCTTCGCCGTCAGCGCCGGCCGTCCGGTCTGATGGCTGGTCGTGAGCTGGCTGATGCCGAGGCTGATCATGATCTCGTGCGCCGCCAGCTTGGGCAGCAGATCGGCCTTGAGCGGTTCGTTGTCACTTTCGGCGATGAACTCGCCGGCCCCGTCGCGCTGCGTCAGGATCAAGAGCGTGGACATGCACCCGGCCGCGACGGCCTCGTAGCCTTGCGCTTGCAGGAGCGGATCGAGCCCTATCCCCCCGAATCGTTGGGGGATCACCCACGTCCAGGCCCCCGCCTGCGTGAGGTGGTCGAGTGATTGGGCCGGCCACTCGCCGGTGAGGTCGTAGTGGGTCGCGAGCTTGGCGAGCTTATTGGACAGGCTCTCCAGTGCGGAGTTCATGGCCGCATTGTACTCGGTGCGAGGCGGCGTTCGATGGCGGATGTAGGATGGCGGATGCCGGATGTGAAGACGGCAACGCCTCTTCCTTACCTCCGGCCTCCCACTTCCGACATCCGACATCGGCGGGGTTGACAGCCGTTCGTCCCGCCCACTAGACTGCCCGTCCCCGGTGCGGGCATCAGACCCTTCCGGATCGTGTGGCGAGTCCCTGACTTCGCCGCTTTTTTTGACTTAGACTTTGTACTTTTTGGCACAAAGTCCAATGGAGGACCCTTCTAAAGACCCGGACGACAAGGAAGCTAATATCCGTCTCCAATGGGTTCGGATGAGCGGCTTGGCCGTCGAGTTCGTCGGGATCGTCCTCGTGCTCGGTTACATCGGCTACCGGCTCGACGAGGCGCGCGGTTGGTCGCCTTGGGGCTCTCTCAGCGGCCTAATTGTCGGAATGGTCGGCGGCCTCATCCTGATGGTCAGGGAAGCCAACAAGATCAATCGCTAGGAAACCGGCGTTCGAGAACCGGTAACGAAGAATCGCCCGTGAGACTCTTTCTCTTAACAGTTTTTTCGCTCGTCGGCGTGGTCGTACTCGCGGCCGCCATCGGTTATGCACCGACCCGCAATCATTGGGGTGAGCCGGGCGTGAGCAGCATGGTCGCCATTGGGCTCATTTGCTGCATCGCCGCGATTGTCGGCGCGCTGCCGATGAGCATCGTCGCACGACGATGGCCGCTTTACATCGGTCAGGCGGCCTTGGCGGGGACGACGCTTCGTCTTTTGCTCACGGCGATGTTAGGACTGGGCTACCAGACAATAGCCAAGCCGCATCTTTCGTCTTATCTCGTGTGGGCGACGATCTTTTACCTCCTGGTCCTTACCGTGGAGACCGGCTTTGCCCTTCTCGTCGTGCGACGGCATTACACGCCGACCGGCCAAGCACCGGGCAGTTCGATGAAGGAGAGCCGCGCGAAGGAGGCCGCGGTATGATCGGCCTCCTCCTCGCCTCCCACGATCCGATCGACCACGTCCTGCCGCATCGGTTCACGGACAAGCTGTTCCATATTCCCATCGACTTTCGTGCGCCGCTCAACATCTTTCATATCGAGCCGCACTACTTTTACTTCACCAATCAGCTCCTGATGACCCTCGTTGCGGCGGCCCTCTTGCTGCTCTTCTTTCCGATCCTCGGCCGGCGCTACGCGGCGATGACCCATCGGTCGCCGGAGGACCGCGTACCGACCGGCTTCGCTAATCTGATCGAAGCCATGATGCAATTCATCCGCAACGACGTGGCCCGACCGGTCCTCGCGGACAAGACGGACCGATTCATGCCGTTTTTGTGGACGGTTTTCTTTTACATTCTCCTTTGCAATCTGTTGGGCATGATTCCACTGGATTCGATCATCTATCTAATCAGCGGCCGTAGATTCGAACATATCGGCGGCACGGCGACCGGCAACATTATGATCACCGCCGGTTTGGCGATCTGTAGTTTCCTTATGATTCATTTCGCGGGCATGCAACAGGTTTTTCGCGATCTTGTCACCGGCACCTACGGACATCACCATCACACCGAAGATCACCATGAGACGCATGACCTTCACGGCGGCGGCCACGACTACGGCCTCGCTCATGGCGAAGCCGCGGATCATGTGGATGCTCGTCCGCGCGGCATGGCTGCCGGCGCGGCGGCGCTTGCAGCGCCGGTGCTGTATCTTTGGAATTTCGCGCCACACGTCTTCGCCCCGGAAAAGGTCACAGGCATCGGTAGTTTGCTTCTTGCGATCGTCGATTTTGGCATGTGGGCGTTCCTCCTGGTTCTCGAAGCGATAGGCGCGGTCATCAAGCCCTTCGCCTTGTCGATTCGTCTTTTTGCAAACATGGTGGCCGGGCACGTGGTGTTGGCCTCGATCCTCGCCCTGATCTTTGTTTTCAAAGGAAGTGTCGCCGCCAACACGGGCGTGGGCGTCATCAGCGCCGTGGGTTGCGCAGCGCTGAGCCTGCTGGAACTCTTCGTTGCCTTTTTACAGGCTTATGTGTTTACCTTCCTGACGACTTTGTTCATCGGGGCTTCCGTCGCGCCGGAGCATTAGGCGCCGGTTTTATGGAATGAGTCCGCCGGTCTTATCCGCCGGCGTCAAACAAACTGGGTTGGGGTAGCCGGCATCCTGGCCGTTTAACTTGAGGTCCGGCAAAAAGTTTCGTAAGTCGCGCGGCCCACGCGCCGCGCCGCAGGAGAGTTGAAATCATGATGGACGTACTTGCACAAACGACGCAGTTGATGGATGCGAAAGGCCTGATGGGCCTCGGCGCCGGGCTCGGCGCCGGGCTGACCACGCTGGGGGCGGCCAAAGGAATCGGCCACCTGGCCGGCGAGGCGGTCAGCGGCATCGCCCGGCAGCCGGAGGCCGGCGGTCGAATCTTTACCTCTTTGATTATCGCCGCGGCGCTGATCGAAGGCTTCACGTTCTTTGCGCTCGTGATTTGCAACAGCTTGGCAGGAAAGATCTAGCTACCACACCCTTTCACGAGAGAAAGAGAGAACCACGATGCGATCGTTGGCAGCTCTAACCTTGATGGTCTTGTTGTGCCTGGCCGCTGCGCCGATGGCCCACGCCTCTGATCCCGAGCACGGAGAGGCTGCGCACCATTCGACGACCCACGATGGCGCGCACGAAAGCGAGCAGGGCGCCAAGCCGGCCCTATTGGATTGGGACATTGGGTCGGCCGTTTGGTCGATCATCGTGTTCGTGATTTTGCTCACGATCCTTCGCGCAACGGCTTGGAAGCCGATCCTCGAAGCCCTGAACAAGCGCGAGGAGTTCATTCGCGGGTCTCTCGCTGACGCGAAGGCCGAACGCGAGAAGGCCGCCAAGCTTCTCGCCGATTACACCCGGAAGGTCGACAAGGCCCGCGAGGAGGCGACGGCCATCGTCGAGGAAGGCCGTCGCGACGGGGAGGAAGTCCGCAAGCGCATCCATGCCGAGGCCAAGGGCGAAGCGGACGCGATCGTGGCGAGCGCGAAAAAGGACATCCAGATGGCCCGCGACGACGCCGTGAAGCGGCTGCACGACGAAACGATCATGCTGGCGACGACGCTGGCGTCGAAGATCGTTCGCAAGGACCTGTCGGCCGGTGATCACCGGCGGCTGTTGGACGAATCGTTGGCGGAATTGAGTAAGACGAGGAATTAAATGACGAATTACGAATGACAAAAGAAAGGCCCGGCAACGCCACGGCCGTTTTGTAATTCGTAATTTGTAATTCGCAATTTGGATCACTATGGCCTCCGAATTCGACATTTCCCAAGCGGCCGCGGCGATCTATGCCGAGAGCCTGCTCCAACTGGCGACCGAGTCGAACTCGGCCGAGCCGGTCGGGCAGGAGCTTTCCGATCTTGCTTCACTTTGGAAGAAAGAGCCGTCTTTCGCGGCGATGATGAGTTCCGCGGCGATCGACAGCGATGCGCGGCGCGAAAGCCTCAAGAAGATTTTCACCGGCAAGTTGAACAAGCTCGTGCTCAATCTGCTCTTCGTGCTGAACGACAAGCGCCGTTCGATGATCCTCCCGGCGGTGTGCGACGCCTATCGCCGCAAGCTCTCCCAGATACTCGGCCGCCAGGAAGTCCACGTGACCACCGCCGTGCCTCTCGAAGAGCCGCAGCGAGCCAAGCTTCGGGAGGAGGTCAAGCGGCTGACCGGCCGCGATCCGCTCCTCGTCGAGCGCGTGGACCCGGAGATGCTCGGCGGCATGACCGTGCAAGTCGCCGACCGGCAGTACGACACGTCGGTGCGCCGCCGCATCCGGGACATGCGCTCGAGCCTGCTCGCCTCCGCTGAAAAACATCTATTGGCCGGTACCGGCCGCTTCGTGACGGAAGGATAGAGGAATGAGAATCCAAGTCGATGAGATCACGTCGGTCATCAAACAGGAGATCGCCCACTATTCGGAGCAGCTCGAGGCCTCCGAAGTCGGGCGGGTCATCGCCGTCGGCGATGGCGTGACGCAGATTTACGGCCTCTCCAGCGCGATGTCCGGCGAGATGATCGAATTCGAGAACGGCGCGATGGGCCAGGTGATGAACCTGGAGGAAAACTCCGTCGGCGCGGTCGTCCTCGGCGAATACCTCGGCATCAAGGAAGGCGACAGCGTCCGGGCGACGGGCAACCTGCTGAGCGTGCCCGTCGGCGACGTCATGGTCGGCCGCGTCGTCGATCCGCTGGGCCGCGCGATCGACGGCAAAGGCGCGATTGTCAGCGAGACGCGCTGGCCGCTGGAATACACCGCCCCCGGCATCGCCGAGCGCCAGCCGGTCAATCAACCGCTCCAGACCGGTGTCAAGGCGATCGACAGCATGATCCCGATCGGCCGCGGCCAGCGCGAGCTGATCATCGGCGACCGCAAGACCGGCAAGACGGCCATCGCCATCGACACAATCATCAACCAGAAGGGTACGGGCGTCATCTGCGTTTACGTCGCCATCGGCCAGAAGGAATCCACCGTCGCGAGCACCGTCGAGCGCCTCCGCGAGAACGGCGCGATGGACTACACCATTGTCGTCTCCGCCGGCAGCAGCGACCCGGCCCCGCTGCAATACATCGCCCCCTACTCCGGTTGTGCGATGGCCGAATACTTCATGTACACCCAAGGCAAGCACACGCTCTGCATCTACGACGACCTGTCCAAGCAGGCCCAGGCGTATCGGCAACTTTCACTGCTCCTGCGGCGGCCGCCGGGCCGCGAGGCCTACCCTGGCGACGTGTTTTATTTACACAGCCGTTTGTTGGAGCGATCTTGCAAGCTCGCCGAGCGCCGCGCGATTGTAGCGGAAGTCCAAGCGTACAAAGAAGGCGGCGTGAACGGCAAGACCTACATCGGCGTCCCCGGCAAGCATGAAGCCGAAAACGATCTCAAGAATCACGCCGGCCACCAAGTCGCCGTTGATCCAACGTCCGGCGGCTCGCTGACGGCCCTGCCGGTCATTGAAACGCTCGAAGGCGAAGTCTCCGCGTACATCCCGACGAACGTGATCTCCATCACCGATGGGCAGATTTACCTGGAGCCCGACCTATTCTTTGCCGGCGTTCGGCCCGCGATCAACGTCGGCATCAGCGTCAGCAGGGTCGGCGGCAATGCGCAGATCAAGGCGATGAAGAAGATCGCCGGCTCTCTGCGGCTCGACCTCGCGTCGTACCGCGAATTGGAGGCCTTCGCACAGCTCGGCACCGAACTCGACGCCGCGACACAGCGACAGCTCGACCGCGGCGCGCGGATGGTCGAACTCCTCAAGCAGGGCCAGTACAAGCCCTTCCACGTGACGGACCAGGTCATCAGCATCTACGCGGGCAGCAAGGGCTACCTCGACGACCTGCCGATCTCGCGGGTAAGCGAGTTCGAAGACAAGCTCCTGAAACACATCCGCGACGAGCACCCGGAAATGCACAAGGAATTGACGGAAAAGAAGGAATTTTCCGACGCGTTGGATGCCAAGCTCAAAGAGATCATTGGGAATTTTAAGACGCGATTTAGCCCTAAGCCCTAAGCCCTAAGCCTTAAGCCTTAAGCCATCAGCCATCAGCTCGGAGGCGCGCAGTCATGCAGGATTTTCGTGAGTTGAAAGTTTGGGAACGCGCACGACAGCTAGCGCTGCATGTGTATCGATTAAGCAACAAGTTTCCACGAGAGGAGTTGTACGGGCTGACTTCACAATCGCGACGGGCCGCTGTTTCGATAGCGGCAAACATCGCTGAAGGCCGTGGCTGCGGCACGGATCGGGCCTTTGCAAGATATCTTAAGATCTCAATGGGCTCGGCATACGAATTGGACTGTTACGCGATTCTCGCTTGCGATTTGGGGTTTATTACCGAGACGGAGCGCGAGCGTACGATCGAACAGGTCGGAGAAGTACGACGAATGATTTTCTCGTTCTTACAAACTCTCGATCATCGGGATGTAAATGAAGGCTAATGGTAGTCTCCACCGGAGCTAAAGTGCTCTCGGCTGATTGATTAGGGCTAATGGCTTAAGGCTTATGGCTTATGGCTAAAGCACGACAAATAGTGAAACGCCGCAAGGCCGTGACGAACATTCGCAAGATTACGAAGACGATGCAGCTTATCGCCACGGCGCGCTTTCAACAGGCGTTCCAACGCGCCACGGCCACGAAGCCCTATACGCAGAAGATCACGCAGCTAGTGGAAGAACTATCGGCCGCTGCCGAGGGACAGATCGATCATCCGCTCTTGAAAGAGAATCCCGACGCCCCCAAGGACCTTCTGCTCGTGCTGACGTCCAGCCGCGGGTTGTGCGGCGGCTACAATGCCGGCGTTCTGCGAAAAGCGATGGCGCATCTGAACGCGTCCGCGTCTCGTCCGCAGGAGTTGCACGTCGTCGGCAAGAAGGGCATCGCCTATTTCCGCTTCTTGCGACGAGAGATCGCCGAGGCGATCACGACCATCGACGATCGCCCGCGCTTCGAGCAAGTCGAGCCGATCGCCTCGACCCTGATGAGGCGATACGAAGCCGGTGAACTCGGCGCGGTCTTTGTCACTTACATGCGTTTTGTTTCGACCGGCCGGCAGGTGCCGGAGACGATTCGCCTACTGCCGCTTTC
>CAYMXF010000044.1:0-9136 GCA_964393935.1 uncultured Planctomycetaceae bacterium | reverse complement strand
ACGAATGACGAAAGCAGCCCGTATCCAAGGTCCTCTTGCTTCAAGCGGATCATGGCCGATTACGATAGATTCGGATCGGCCAAGGGATATCGAAGAGCGAACATTTCAGTTCGCGGTCAGAATTCTACGTATGGTTCGAGTGATCCCTCGTGACATCGCCGGACAGGTCGTCGCCAGACAGGTGGCGCGGAGCGGAACGAGCGTTGGGGCGAATGTCGAAGAAGCTCAGGGAGCTCAGTCGCGAACCGAATTTGCCCGAAAGATGAACATCGCAAAGTCGGAGGCAAGGGAAACACGATATTGGCTCCGACTAGCCGCAGAAGTGGAGCTCGTAAAACCGGTTCGGCTCAAGGGTCTTTTTCAAGAATCGGATGAATTGGTGCGAATCCTTACAACGATTACCAAGAAAACCAGAAGGGCGTGAATCGCAAATGCTCGCGTCTTGGTTTTTTGTCATTCGTAATTCGTCATTTGAAATTGACAGAATTGGAGAAGCCTTCTAATGGTCGCAACGGCTAACAATATCGGAAAAATCACCCAGGTCATCGGTTCGACCTTGGACGCTGAGTTCCCCGAGGACCAGATGCCTCGGCTGTACAACGCACTCCAAGTGAATGTTGACCGGAAAATCGGCAAGCAGTCGCGAAAGGAATTGCTCACCTGCGAAGTCGCCAGCCACTTAGGCGGCGGCCGTATCCGCGCCATCGCCCTCGGCAGCACCGACGGCCTGAAGCGGGGCATCGACATCCTCGACACCGGCGCGCCGGTCTCCGTGCCCGTCGGCAAGGACACGCTCGGTCGCGTCTTCAACCTCCTCGGCGATCCCATCGACGGCCGCGGACCCGTGCAAGCCAAGGACCGACGCCCCATTCACCACGAGCCCGCCAACTTCGACCAACTCACTCCCAAGACCGAGCAGCTCGTCACCGGCATCAAGGTCGTCGACCTGCTCGCGCCGTTCGTCCGCGGCGGCAAGACCGGCCTGTTCGGCGGGGCCGGACTGGGTAAGACCGTCATTATTCAGGAGATGATCGCCCGCATTGCCCGCGAGCATAGCGGCTATTCCGTCTTCGCCGGCGTCGGCGAGCGAACCCGCGAGGGCAACGATCTTTGGCTCGAAATGCAGGAGGCGGAGTTCAAGACCTCCGATGGTCAGGTCAAGAAGGTCATCGAACATACGGCGATGGTCTTCGGCCAGATGAACGAGCCGCCGGGCGCGCGGCTCCGTGTCGCGCTGTCGGCCCTGACGATGGCCGAGTATTTCCGCGACGAATCCGGCGCGGACACGATGCTCTTCATCGACAACATCTTCCGCTTCAGCCAGGCCGGCTCGGAGGTCTCGGCGCTCCTGGGCCGAATGCCCAGCGCCGTCGGTTATCAGCCGACGCTCTCGACGGAAATGGGCGAACTTCAGGAACGGATCACGTCCACGACGCAGGGCGCGGTCACGTCCGTACAAGCCGTATACGTGCCCGCCGACGATTTGACCGACCCGGCCCCGGCGACGGCCTTTACGCACTTGGACGCGTTCATCGTGCTCGCCCGCTCAATCACGGAAAAAGGCATCTACCCGGCGATCGACCCGCTGGCATCGTCCAGCCGCATTCTCGACGCGCAGTACATCGGCGAGCGACACTACAACTGCGCCAAGCGCGTGCAGCAGATCCTCCAGCGCTATCGCGACTTGCAGGACATCATCGCCATTCTCGGGGTGGACGAGCTTTCGCAGGAGGACAAGCTGCTCGTCGCCCGCGCACGAAAGATCGAGCGATTCTTCTCGCAGCCCTTCTACGTCGCCGAGACCTTCACCGGCTTCGCCGGCAACTACACGCAGCTTGAAGACACCATTCGCAGCTTTGAAGGCATCTGCGACGGCAAGTACGACCAACTGCCCGAGCAGGCGTTCATGTACGTCGGCCCCGTTGAAGAGGCCATCGAGAAGGCGAAGAAGCTCCAAGCGTAGTGGGGGACGCTACGGACTTAATTCCAGAAACGCAGAAGCCCACGGACGAACATCCGTGGGCTTCTTTCATTATTACAACAGATACATTGGAACGCGCAGGCTACTTGTCCGTTGCTTCTTTTACGGCCTTGGCGATCTCTTTGTCCTTGTCCTTCAAGAACCCGACCGAAGCGAATGCGACCTTGCCGTCGCCGCCGATGACGTAGAAGGCCGGAAGATTATTGAGCCGATACTTCTCCGCGACCTTGTCCCCGTCCACCAGCAGACCAAAGGTGTAGCCCTTCTTCTTCATATACTCCACCGGGTCGCCGCCGCGCTCCCAGCAGTTGATCCCCCAGACCTTCACCTTGTCGCCTTTGAACTCCTCGGACAGTTTCTGAATGCCCGGCATCGCCAGCTTCGACGGCCCGCTATAGGTCGCCCAGAATGCCAGCACCACGACCTTGCCCTTTTGTCCCTTGAGGCTGACCGTCTCGTCCGCCGGCGTCTTCAGTTCCCAATCCGGGGCCTTGCTCCCTTTCGCCAGGAGCGACGGCGCGTCGTCCCCGCCGCCGCCGCCCTCGAACTCCTTGGTCTTGAAACCCTCGGGGGCTTCCAATCGAAACGAATCGGGGGACAAACCGGGCTTGGTGTTCAAGTTTTTCACGATCAGGACCCTCGCGCCTTGATCCTCGCCGTCCTCGTTCTTGATGATGCGCTCGACTCGCCGGGGCAGGTGATCCTCCTTGCCGAAGAACCACCTCGCTTCAAGATTCTCCTGATAAATGACGTAGATCACATCGCATTCCACATTGCCGACCTTCTTCACGCCCTCGTGCTTGGCTGACTTCGCATTGATCTCATCGGAGAAGGGCGTAGAGTGGATGTACTCCAGCATAAGCAGCGCTCGTCCGCCGCGCATCAGCCTCTGCGCCTCAGGGTATTTACCTTGCGTGAAAACCTTCTGCGCCGGATCGATCGCGTAGACCTTCTTCCCGTCGTATGCGCATTCAAACGCGATCTCTTCGTCCATGCCCGGCCCTTGCAGCTTGCCTTCAAACCGCATGAAGTCGCCGCCTCCGCCGAGCATGCTGCCGATCAAGCCTTTCTTGGCTTCCATGAGCATCGCCTTGCCGCGGACCTTGGGTTCTCGTTCAGAAATTTCCCCTTCCCCATGGTACTCCGCCTCGTACGACACCTCGGTAAGCGCTTTTGTGGCCTCATCGGCCTTCTTGAGGATCTCCTTCACGTTCGGCTTGTCCTTGTCATCCGCTCTTGCCAGAGGGGAGAGGGCACACACCACGACAACTGCCGCAAAGTATCGCTTCATAAACGCCATCATCGAATACTCCTGAAATCAGAAAACACAGCCTACTCGACCGGGGTTCGGTCTGCGAAGGACATAGGTTAAAACGGAATCGGCGGGCTTACCATTCCCGATGATGGAACCCACTTTTTAGGGCTTTTGCCGGCTCAAGAGGGGTCCAGGCCGCTGGTCTCCGGGCCTCCACCAGCGAACCTCGATATTTTGGTCCGCCCGGCTGCCGTCGCCGCAGGGGATGGCGGTCAATAGTTCCCCCTCTTTGAACCGGCCCGCCCGCTCGATCACCAGCCCACGGGCCGTCGGAGGCCATGCTCCAATCGCCTCCTGAAACCGTGCGGCCGCCTCCGGCGATTTCTCCGGGTCGCGAGGGGCGAAATAATACTTACCCACCCGCAAAACTTGATAAAACCCCAACCGGTCGTCGGTGATGATGTTCGGCGTTGTCGCCAATTCCCGCGGCGGGATCGGTTGACACAAAAGCGAATAGATGTAGGGCTGATTGGCCCGATTCGTGACGAGGATGAAATCCGCCTCTTTCGCGTGGCGGGCGACCACCTGAAACGCCTTCAGCAACGGGGTTTGATAACCGGGTTCCGCGTTTCGCGGGAATCGCCAATAGTAGCCGTATGCAAAGTGCGCGAGGTTCACGAGGATCGCCATGATCGCGAAGGCCCTCGTCGCCTTGCGGGCCGAGGTTGGCCAACGACTGACGCGATGCACGATCCACGTCGCGCCGATGCTTGAAAGAATCGGGTAGACCGGAAGCCCGGCGATGGCCCGAAATGGATGAGGATTCCAGTCGCAGCAGATGGCCGCGGGCAGAACCGCGAGAACGAACCAAAGAACCATCCACCGCGCCCACGTCCGCCGCCGACAGTCAGCCAGAACGTGGATCATCCCGACCGCGAAGATCGGCGCCACCAACAACAAGTGTTGTCCAACGCGCGGGATCGGCGCGCCGCTCATGTCCTCGCACTGCCAGAAGAGATACCGCGGGTCGAGGTTTCGCCCGAGATTCGTCATGAACTCCAGCAGCATCATCGTCAGCGGCCACGGCTGCGCAAAGATCAGCACCGCGCGGGCCCGTGCCGCCAGGCGTTCCGGCTGGTTAAGGGCGGTCCACCACAGCGGCAGGGCGCCGACGATCAGGCCGATCATGGCGACCTGCAATCCCCTACGAGTAGTCCGATCCTTCCAAAGCACGATGAGAGGCCGGACCCCCAAACATACCATTCCCGTCAAAAACAGAGGCGTAAATAACCGCGTCGCTGGATAAACCCACGCGTGGAAGCCCATCAGCAGGCCCCCTACAAAAGCCCAAGCCGCGATCGATTTCATTCTAACGTCGTCATTTACAGAAGCGACGGGGCTCGGCAAGAGCCCCGCGCGCTGCCAGGCCCATAGTGATGCTACGAGGAAGAATGGCGCAAAGGCGGCTTCATGGGCCGTCCGCGTGAAAGACAAGTGCCAGGGATCCAACGCCAGGATCGCCGCCGCGCAAAGCCCCGCCGCGGTGCCGAACCACCGACGAACAAGCGAATACATCGCCCAGACCGTCGCCACGCCCAACAGCGCGCAGGGCAGCCGCATCGCCGTCACCGTCGGCCCCAAAATCGCCACAAACGGAATCGTCAGATAGGTGGATAGCGCGGCGGTATAGTCGCCGGGGCCGAAGCTCTCTAAAAAAAACGGCCAGGATTGCCCATGACGGTCGGCGCCGGTTTCGAGGATGGACCACGCGTCGTAGCCGCGCGACGCCTCGTCCTGATTCAGTGGAGGGGGAACGACCGAAAGCCCCGGAATCCGACCCAGTGCGGCCACGAGCAGGACCGCCGGGAGTCCGAGCCTCGCGAGTGTCGAAGGCCCTTCGCCATTTGACACCGCGCTAATCCTTCACGTCTTCGACGTCCGGCAGGAAAAAATCCACCAGATAGGACCCCGCGCCGTCTCCGATATTCAAATTGCATCGCACTCGTATCGGCAGATTCAAATTCGCCGGCACTTTCGCGGTAAGGCAGGAACCGCCCGGCGCGATTTTGAAATCGTCCTTGACCAGCGTTGTCTCCATCATTTCGTCGGTATACATCTCGACGCTGCCGGACATCTTGTCCGCCGGAAACTTTTCCAGGATTTCGTTCGTCAGATAGACCCGCAGTTCTTGCCGAGAGGCGAGCACGGCCTCCAATTTGCGGCCGCCCATTCCCAAGGACATGAGGGGGCCGTTATGCCGACCGAAGTAACCCGCGCCGGGGATCGGCGCCCCGCGCGCTTCCGCGAGAAAATGTCCGCACTTGGGACATTTCATCGTCCTGTCCTTTAACTCCACGCCGAGGCACATGTTTCCGCACGCAAACCTCCGCTGCGCCGTCTTGGACGGCCCGAGGCCGGTGCGATTCTCGTCGCCCATGCCCATCAGCGAACTCTCGAAGTAATCCGTCGGTGAAAGCACCCAGACCTCTTTTTGACGCCCGAACGTCACGCTGATCATCGTCCTCGCCTCATGCCAAACTTCGCGTAAGAGACGGGACACGATCGAAATCGCCGCGCCGTTCGGGCTATCTCGCGACACCCACGTGATCTTGAGGTAATCGTACTTCAGACCCGGACGCTTTTCGGTCGTCACGTCCCGCGCGACGATCGGATGTATCTTGCCGCCCCATAGGAGTAAAAAAGACCCATTGACATAGTCCGTCATCGGTCCGCGCGCGGCGATCAACTCGCCGGGGGTATATTGCATGTCGCCGTCGCGGTCGATGGGCTGTTTCGCCTCGATCACGTCGCGTTCGAGCCAAAGCACGCCGCTCACCTTGGACGGCTCGATCACCACCGTGCTGAAAGCCGTGGCGCGGAGGGGCGGCGCTCCCTTCGCCGAGGCCGTCATCACGAACCCGCACGCCAGCAACACCATGCACCCACCGATGATCCGTCCCGACATGTTCAGACTCCGCAAAATTTCTCTTGAGACCGATTCCTAGCCCGCCCCAAGTAGCGCGGGCGCTCCGCGATATTTTGTCTCCATCAGGCGTCGCAGTCCCGAATGGGGCGGACGGCTCAGCGTGCCGTCATCGCCGATGATCCTCGCCGCGTCGCGCTGCGCCATTCGTAACAGTTCGCCATCGCGCACCAGGTCTGCGACCCGCAGCTCCGGCAATCCGTGTTGCCGCGTGCCGAGCAGCTCTCCCGGCCCGCGCAGGCGCAGGTCTTCTTCGGCGATCTTAAATCCGTCCGTGGTGCGGGCCAATACCCCCAGCCGCTCATTTTCCGCCGAGCCTGTGGAACTCGTCATGTAGAGGCAGTACCCCCTGGCCTGACCCCGCCCGACGCGGCCGCGCAACTGGTGCAACCCAGACAGGCCGTATCGCTCGGCGTGCTCGATGACCATGCACGTCGCATTGGGCACATCGACGCCGACCTCCACGACGGTCGTGGCGACGAGCACCGCCGTCCGCCCGGCGATGAAATCAGCCATGACGGCCTCGCGCTCTTCCGGTTTCAAACGTCCGTGCAGCAGCCCTACTCGATATCCTGAAAACACTTGTTGCGCGAGCCGTTGGTATTCCGTCGTCGCCGCGCGGGCTTCCACCTTGTCCGACTCATCGATCAAAGGATATACGACGTACGCCTGCTCGCCCGCCGCCAGCCGCGAGCGGACGAATTCCCACGCCTTCGATTGCTCTACCGGCGCCACGATTCGCGTCGCAACCGGAGATCGCCCCGGCGGCAACTCATCGATCGTCGTCACGTCCAGATCGCCGAAGACGGTCATCGCCAGCGTCCGCGGGATCGGTGTCGCCGTCATCACCAGATAATGCGGCGCGGGCCCCTTGCTGCGAATCTCTGCCCGTTGTCGTACACCGAAGCGGTGTTGCTCGTCAACGACGACGAGGCCGAGCCGCGCAAAGCGAACATCTTCTTGAATTAAAGCGTGCGTTCCTACGACCAAGTCCATTTCACCTTGTTCGATCTCTCGCAACATCTGCCGGCGTTGCGAGGCGGCCAGGCCTCCCACGAGCAGCCCATGCCGAACGCGGCTTCCCTCCAAATAGCTGCACACCGAGCGATAGTGTTGTTGGGCAAGCAACTCCGTGGGGGCCATAATCGCGAATTGATGCTTGTTCGCCACGGCGACCAATCCCGCGTAAAGCGCGACGACCGTTTTGCCGCAGCCGACGTCGCCCTGGACCAGCCGGTTCATCGGCCGATCCTTGCACAGGTCCGCGACGATCTCTCCGATCGCCCGCTCCTGACCCTTTGTCAATCGAAACGGAAACCGCCGGCGAATTCGCTGATCGATCCGCGGACTCGTCTTCAGGACGGGCGCGGCAGGCCCCGTTCGACGGCGATGCCGTGCCATCGTCACCGCCAGTTGCATGAGCAGCAGTTCATCGTAGGCCAGCCGGCGCCGCGCCTGCACAATCTCCGCCTCTTCGGTCGGCCGGTGCATCGTGGCGATGGACCAACGACGAGAGGCAAGCCCTCGTTCCCGCAAATACGGCTCCGCAAGCGGCTCTTGCACGAGCGGCAATAATCGATCGAGATTATCCAGGATCAACTTGCGAATCACCCGAACCGGCAGTTCCGCCGTTGCCGGGTAAACCGGCTCCAAACGCGCGGGTCTCGACTCATCGACCGGCGGCGCGGCATCGTCCAACACGGTGATCCGCGGATTGGTCATCTCCGCGAGATGGCCGTACGCGCCGACCCGGCCCGTCACTTGGACGATCGAGCCGCGCGTGATCTTGCCGGCCATCCACGACGCATTGAACCACGACAGGCTGCACCGGCCGGTGTTGTCGAGCAGCGTCGCCCGGACCGTCGGCCCTCGTCGGCCGTACCGCTGCGCCACCGCCGTGATCCGACCGACGATCGTCGCGGTGATGCCTTCTTCGAGATGTTCGATGGTGCGGAATTCTTGTCGCTCGTGCCGCGCTGGGAAATACTCCAACAAGTCGCCGACCGTCTGCACGCCGATCTGTGCCAACGTTTCGGCGCGGCGCGGCCCCACGCCGGGGAGATACTGCACAGGATCGTCCAGTGACGGGGACGGCGGCGCGGCCCGCTGCTGACCCGGAACAGCCGGCTCCGGCTTGGCAGGCGCGCGATTCATGACCGTAGGTCCGCGCGGCGATTGACTCATGGAATGATCAACCTGACGCCTACGGGAAGATTGTTCGGGTCCGCCAGCCGATTGCGATTGGCGTAGTAGATTCTCCGCCACTGATTCGTGCTGCCGTAATAGCGCTGCGCCAGGCCGTAGAGCGTCTCCTTGGCCTGCACGAGGTGCGTCCGTCCCGGCATCGCCCCGGCTTCAACAAAGGCATCCGCCCTCTCGGCCGGCTTTGCCTCAATGCGCGGGCCTCGCGGCTCCGGCGCCTGGGCAGGCTGCGTCGTCGCCTCCGGCCCTCCGCACCCGACAATCGACATCGCCAAGTAAAACAGAAAGGCCCCGAGTTTCCACGCAACGCCGCTTCGAGCAACCCGTAGGGCGGGTTTTACCCGCCGAATTTCGCGGCGGGCGGAGCCCGCCCTACGGCGCAGTCCTTCGCTCGACCAAAAGCGACAAACGACCTTCAAAACAGTGCCCATCACAACCAGACTCACTCGGCGATCCTTTCGCAGTCGGCGGGAACAAATAGGGGATAGTAGCCGCCATTCTCCCCGTCGCCCTGAAACCCTGTCAACGCGCGTTGACCCGCACCCGCCACGGCTTGACAATCGCGTACTTTCCAAGGTTGCGCGAGCCGTTGGCGCGCCGGGCGAGTGACGTTGGGGGGACTTCCGAGCGCCGTGACCATGTGGAAGAGTGGTTTTAAGATGAGGTGTGTTTCGTGTCATTGGATCGGGGCCGGCGAAGGATCGTGCGGACTTCG
>CAYMXF010000043.1:13487-17724 GCA_964393935.1 uncultured Planctomycetaceae bacterium | reverse complement strand
ATCTACTTCTTCTCGGGCGGACTCGATTTATGCCCACGATAATCCCGGAAGGACCAAAAAAGGTAACTCTTCAGCCGTATGCAATAGGCTGGGAGCGCGAGTCGCCGGGAAAGCCTGTGAATCCAATACAAAACGACACTTGAGCGTCCGCGCAGAGGAAACCCGGGGGGCTCGCTCGTCGGGCCTAGCGAAACCGCGTAATCCACTGGAAAACCACAGTCTTTGAACGATTCTCATTGCACATGGCTGAACTCTTACCCAAAAAAAAGTGGCCGTCCTGATAGTCGCGGTCAAGACGCCCGGTGGAAGTGGGTGGAGTCGAAAATGACTTCGACGCTATACATACCCAGCTCGTGTTAGCCCTTCGTGAGGGGCTGGTGAATGTCATGTCAAGAAAGTAGTCCGCAGGCGGCGGGCGTGGGTCCGCTTGAGGCCGTTGCCGATCTTGGGACAACGCATTACGATACACCGCTAACACCTGACATGACGCACTCAAAGGCATGGCGACAACTTCGCGTCGGGATGATCGCCGCCGATGCGGTGACGGTCATCCTCACCTACGTCCTGGCAGACATCCTCCGCTGCCGCCTTTACATGCACACGGACTGGCCCGAGCTGCTGCCGGGCAGGATCAGCAGCGTGCGCGAGGTTCACATCAAGGTACTCGCGCTTCTTCCCATCGGTTGGCCGCTCATCCTTAACTGGCTCGGATGGTACCAGCAGCGTTGGCGCTCGTGGCAGTGGCTCCTTCGCAGCGCCATCGCAGCCGGCGTCTGCCTCGCGCTCCTCATCGCGGGCCTCGCGCTTTTATTCGCGCGAGAGCTTTTTCCTCGCGCCCAAATTGGCTTCGTGCTCGCCCTCTTGCCTGCGACCACCCTCACCGTACGCGGTATAAACAGTTTGGCGGGACGGTGGATCAGTTCCCGACAGCGGCGGCACGTCCTCATCGTCGGGACCGGGCGTGATGCCGTCCGTCTGAGGCGTCTGCTTCGTTCCTCGGCCCTGGGTCGCCCGATGGTGCTGGGTCATCTACGGGGCTTTTGGGAGAAGGATGCGTCGCAGACCCGGACCGGCGCGGTACTTGGCGAGATCGACCAGCTCGGTCCGATACTGGACGGTCAGGTCGTGGACGAGGTCATTTTTTGCGCCCCGATCGAGGAGCTCGTCAGGCTGCAACCTTACATCCGGCTATGCGAGGAAATCGGCGTCATGGCCGAGGTCCAAGCGGAATCGCTGACATGCCACTCAACCCCCGAACTGGTGAACTTCCACGGCCTACCGCTGCTCGCCTACAGCCGGACGGCCCATTCCCCGGAAATGCTCTCTATCAAACGGGCCCTGGATCTGCTCTTCGCAGTTATCGGAATCATCGTAGCCGCGCCGATAATGAGCATATGCGCGATCGCCATCAAGGCCAGTTCCCCTGGCCCGGTCTTGTTTCGCCAACGCCGATCCGGGCTGAACGGGCGGGCATTTTTGATGTTCAAATTCCGCACCATGCAGGCCGCGGCCGAAGAGCGGCAGGCGGAAATTGCGCACATGAACGAAGCCGAGGGCCCCGTTTTCAAAATCGAGAACGATCCGCGGGTTACGGGCGTCGGGCGATTTTTGCGCCGCTGGAGCCTGGACGAACTGCCGCAGCTTTTCAATGTCTTTCTCGGCGATATGTCGCTGGTCGGCCCGCGACCGCCGCTACCGTCCGAAGTGGTGCGATACGATCGGTGGCAACGCCGCCGGTTGAGCATGAGGCCGGGGCTGACGTGCCTGTGGCAAATCAAAGGCCGTCACCGGATCGGCTTCGAGGAATGGATGAAGCTCGACCTGTTCTACATCGACAACTGGTCGCTCAAGTTGGATTTCCTCATCCTCTGCCGTACCATTTCCACGGTCCTCGCGGGGACGGGGGCGTAGCGTATCCCATTCATCTGCGTGCGGTGAGGCGGTGATGACCAGCCTGTTCAACTTGATGGTCGCGGTGTCGATGGCCTGCTGGGCGCAGGCCGCGCCGCCGGACGCGCCGGTCACGGCCACCGACAAGCCGCTCTCCTCGCTGGTCCGCGCCGAACTTCGCGCCGACAAGACGATGATCCCCGTCGGCAGCGACGTGATGATTGAGTTCGTCATTCAAAACAAGACCGACGAGCCGGTGAAGCTCGTCGTGCCGGGGGCGCTCGAAGGCCGGGCGCGTCCGGATTTGGGAATGGGTTTGCCTCTGGAGCATGTTTTTTCCGGCACGGATTTCAAAGCCCTTGAAGTCGCCTCGGAAGAGTTCCCGAAAATGGGAGACCGCGTTACGCGAAAGCCCGAGTTTCCCTTGCCGTCCGTCACCCTCGCCCCGTTCGGAGCGGTCGGCCTGCGGTTCGACGTGTCGCGGTTTTACCCCGGTCTCCATCAGAGCGGCATTTATCAACTCAATTGGAAGCCGTACGGAGGCGCGTTGGAAGCCCCGCCCCTAACTATCACGGTCATGCAATACAAACAGGTCGTGATGGACACCGAGTACGGTGCGTTGACGATGCAACTCCTGTACGACAAGGCCCCGCGACACGTCGCGAATTTTCTCGAACTGATCGACAAGCGATTCTACAACAACAAGACCTTTCACACCGTCTTCAGTCATCAGTTCATTCTCGGCGGCTGCCCGTTGGGCGATGGCACGGGCAAGCGTCCCGACGGCGCATGCATCCCCGCCGAGTTCAACGATACGCCGTTTGAAGCCGGCACCGTCGGCATGGCCCTGATCCAAGGCGACCCCAACAGCGGCAGTAGCCAGTTCTTTATTTGCCTCTCGCGTCAGCCGGCGTGGGACGGCCGCTACACCGCCTTCGCGCAGATCACCGGCCCGCAATCGCTCGCCACGCTTCGAAAGCTCGGCGAAGCCTCGACGGACGAGAACCGCCGCCCCACCAAGCCGCTGCTCATCAAGAGCATGACCGCGGTGGACGCCGCGACGCCGGCGCGACAAGGCTCTTAACGACGGACCTTGTTAACGGCTCAGCGCGTATTACAATTCAAAAAATGGACCCTCTCTTGGTGGCGATCAAGCGGCTTTGCCATGCGGGCAGAGATATTTTCACCGCTAGGGCGGAAGCCGAATTGATTCGTGACGGCTTGCGACGCGAGGATGTGATCGAGTCGATCCTGAATGCGGATCGAATAAAGAGACGGCTCCGATCGACGAACCGGATGAGGAGAAAGCGCGATCATTTGTACGTCATCGAATCCAAGAATTGGGATGGCCTACGGATCTACACGAATGGCAGAATCGCTACGCAACCAGATGGCGGCCAATTCTATGTCATGATCTCTTCAAAATGGGGCGTGCGATGAAAAACGCTCCTCCACCATCGATTCGAATCGCAAGCTGTCCGAGTTGCGGCTCCGGAAAGATCCGCTGGGTCCTTCGACCCTGGGAGTACAAATCCGACCGTGAAACCATAAAGACTCTTCCGATTCCGCACTGGGCGTGCTCCAACTGCGGAGAGAGGCTCTTTGACCAGGTCTCTCAGACCTTCATTGATGCTTGGCGCGCGAAACGGCGACCCCCGCAACGTCCTCATCGATCGTCTCGCAAAGTCCGACGGCGCTTTGGATGATGGACCGGGCTTATTCAAACCGTATAATGCCTTTTGAGTACCGGTACGTGATACCGGCGTCCTGAAATGCTGTGGCCCGGTCTCATGCAATGAGCGGGCGTGGACAACGGGTCAGGCTGGAAACAGTGCAGCCCATCCGCGGCAGCCATGTGCCGTGAGGTGCTGGGCCGCAGCATTTCAGGACGCCGCCTCCCGCGTTTTGGTTTTTTGGCGTTTCGGCGTTTTATGTCCTACACCGTCCTGGCCCGTAAGTTCCGCAGCCGAACCTTTGACGAGGTCGTGGGCCAGCCCGCCGTCACGACGACGCTCAAAAACGCCATCAGCGCCAGCCGCGTCCACCACGGCTACCTCTTCTGCGGCACGCGCGGCGTCGGCAAGACCTCCGTCGCCCGAATCCTGGCGAAGGCGCTGAATTGCCTCTCCTCGGAGGGGCCGACGACGACACCCTGCGGCGCCTGCGACTCGTGCCAGATGATCGCCCGCGGCGAGGACATGGACGTCGTCGAGATCGACGCGGCCAGCAACACCGGCGTCGAGCACATCCGCGAGCTGCGCAGCAACGCGGTCTTCCGACCGACGCGCAGCCGCTTCAAGATCTACATCATCGACGAAGTCCACATGCTCAGCACCGGGGCCTTCAA
>CAYMXF010000043.1:2726-13387 GCA_964393935.1 uncultured Planctomycetaceae bacterium | reverse complement strand
GGAGCCGACGGCCCCCATGAGCAAGCGGATGACCCAGGCGGACCTGAAAGCCGCGAACGCCGAGCCGATGGTCAAGGCGGCCATCGAGGTCTTCGGCGGACAAATCGTTCACGTACAACGCGAGAGCCCGGAAGCCCTCAGCCCGGCCCCGTCGCCGGAAAACTAGAATCACACCAAGGAGTTCTCATGTTCGGATCACTCGGCGACCTGGCCGGCATCATGAAGCAGGCCAAACAGATGCAATCGAAGCTCAAGGAGATGCAGGAGTCGATGGCCAGCGCCCGCTTCGAGGCCGACAGCGGGGCCGGCGCCGTCACCGCGACCGTCACCGGCAAGCTCGAACTCGTCGGATTGAAGATCAGCCCGTCGGTGGTGGCCTCCGGGGACGTGGAAATGCTCGAGGATCTCGTCAAATCCGCCGTCGCCGCAGCGCAGCGCAAGGCCAACGACGGCGTTAAGGAGCAGATGCAACAAATGACCGGCGGCCTCAACCTCCCCGGCCTCGAAGGTCTCCTCGGCGGAGGACAATAGAATTGCGGATTTGGGATTGCGGATTGCGGATTTGAAGATGAGCACCCCGGCTCGTGAGTTACGCGACAATTGTATGACCGCCTTTCAATCCGCAATCCGAAATCCGAAATCCGAAATTACGCTGGGTTCAATCCATGCCTGACCCTACCCCCTCTTCTCTCACCCGCCTCATGGCCGAGTTTGAACAACTCCCCGGCATCGGCCCGCGAAGCGCCGAGCGCCTCGCCTTTCACATTCTCAAGTCGGACAAGGACAAGGCCCTCGCCCTTGCCACGGCCATCCGCGAGGTCAAGGAAAACGTCCGTCACTGCCATATCTGTTACAACTTGACGGAGACGGACCCGTGCGCGATCTGCGCCGACGCGCGGCGCGATCAAGCGGTCATCTTCGTCGTCGAACAGCCCAAAGATGTCTTGTTGCTCGAAGCAACGGGCCTGATCCGCGGCGCCTATCACGTTCTGCTCGGCCACATCGCCCCGCTCGACGGCATCGAGCCCGGCGATTTGACCATCGACGCGCTCGTAACGCGGGTGAAATCCGGCGGCATCCGTGAGATCGTCCTCGCCACAAACCCGACGCTCGAAGGCGAAGGCACGGCCCTGCACATCAAGAGCGTCCTCACGTCGCACAAGGTGCAAGTCACTCGCCTGGCCCGCGGCCTGCCCGCCGGCTCGCAGATCGAGTACGCCACGAAGGCCGTCCTTCAAGACGCGATCGAAGGCCGGCGGTGCTTTTGAACCGAAGAATCGCGTATTTGAGGTGGATAGCCACTCGCCAAGCAAAATCCGTGCCTAACTCCCCTTTTTTCAGTCGGATTGCTGAAAATACCGTATAATTCCCTTGAGCAGGCAAACGGTCGATCCGAAGTAACCATGCGGGTTGGCCATAACTTGTCGGTTGACAGTGAGTTACAGTTGACTCGATGTAAGCAGCGTCGTCTTCCTTAGCTTCGACGATTTGACTTTTTGACGTTTCGGCGTTTCCACAGATGTCCCAATACCTCTCCATGTTGCCCTCCCAGCAGATGCGGCTTGAGCAGCGGCTCACACCTCAACTGATCCAGTCCATGGAGATTCTCACCCTTCCGCTCATGGCCCTCGAGGCTAAGGTCCGGGAGGAACTTGAGACCAACCCCGTCCTCGAAGAACTCGAACAGGAATCGACCGAGACCGAGAAGACCCTGCGCGAAGATCTTCCCGGCACGGAAGCCAACAACGCCGAGGCGGAGAGCTTCGAGCGGCTGGAACGCATGTCGCGCGAGATGGAGTTCGACCCCGGCGATCTGCCCTTCGGTCGCGGCGGTAGCGGCGGCGGTATGAACGGCGACCGCGATTCCAAGCTCGACGCGATGGCCAACACGGCGTCGCGCGGCGAGTGTCTGCGCGATCTGCTCCTCAAGCAATGGTCGCTGATCGAGGCCGAGCCCGCCGTCAAGACAGCCGGCGAGGCGATCATCGACTGGCTGGACGAGGACGGCTATCTTCGCACGGAAGAGGAGCATCACCCGCAGCGCGACAACGGCGACACGCCGGAGGCCACACCGCTCATCATCCGCCGGACGCCGGAAGAGCAGGAGAAGCTCATGGAGCAGATTGCCCTGTCGCGCACGCCGCCGCCCAGTGCCGCCGTTTTGGAAAGGGCCCTGTCGCTCGTGCAAACGCTCGAACCGACCGGCGTCGGCGGTCGCGACCTGTCAGAATGTCTGATGATCCAGCTTCGCTTGAAGCAAGAAGCGAACCCCGACGGACCGGAAGCCAACCCGCTTTGCGACGAACTGGTAGACCATCACCTCACCGATCTGTCCAAGAATCTCTACCCCGCCGTCGCTAAGGCGATCAAAGCCACGATTGACCAGATCAAGGAAGCCCTGAAAGTCATCGGCAAGCTGAACCACCACCCCGGCCTGCTCGTCCGGCCGACGAACGTGCCGCGAATCTCGCCGGACATCATCGTGGACTACACCGACGTGGGTGACGGCTATACGCTCCGGCTGGCCCGCGGCAACAACCCTCGCCTGCGAATCTCGGCGCAATATCGGCAGATGCTCCAAGACCGCTCGACGGACAAGGCGACGCGCGACTTCATCAAGGGCCGCATCGAATCCGCCAGCGCGCTCAAGGACGCGATCGAATACCGCCGCCAACGACTGCTCCAGATCGGACATATCCTCCTCGAGCGCCAGCGCGAGTTTTTCGACTTCGGCCCGCAGTTCCTCAAGGTCCTGCGGATGCGCGAACTGGCCGACGAACTCGGTTGCGATCCATCCACGATCAGTCGCACGGTCGACGGCAAATACATCCAGACGCCGCGCGGTCTCTACCCGCTTCGCCAGTTCTTCGCCGGCGGCCAAACGGACAGCACCGGCGAGGCCGTGACGTGGGACAGCATGAAGGCCAGGGTCAAGGAAATCATCGATGGCGAGGCCAAGAGCCGCCCGCTCACCGACGACGAGATCGTGAAGATTTACAACCATACCGCGAAGATCCGCGTCGCGCGCCGGACCGTCGCAAAGTACCGCCAGCAACTTGGCATTCCTCCTCACCGTGAGCGACGCGTGTATTGATCTCCAAATTTCGCAACCCGCGATGGTTCCTGATGCCGGCGTTTCTAACGATCGGAGCGTGTGGGCAGCCCGCTTCAATTCATCAATCTTCGCACGACGATGTCCGAATCTGCGAACTCAGTGAAAAGCAGCTCGACGAGTATCTTGGCCGCCTTGCGCGCGAAGCGCCGGACATCCACAATCGCCTCGTGACGTTGGCCCGCGCAACCCGCGGTCAGACCTACCGCCTCGGGCCGCTCGGCGAATATCCCTACGAACTCTACGACCCCGATCCGCTGTACTGCCTGACCGCGAGCGATTGCGTCACCTTCGTCGAACAGTCGCTGGCGATGGCCCTCGCCCCCGACTGGCCGTCGTTCTTTCAAACACTTCAGCGCATCCGCTACAAAGACGGCCGCATCGGCATGCTTACTCGCAACCACTTCACCGAGGCCGATTGGAACCGGAACAACGGATGGCTATTGAAGGATATCACGAAGAAGCTTCCCGGCGCGGCCCCCTTTCACGTCCGCGTCAATCGCGCAGCCTTCTTCAAACAATACAAGATCGACGTCCCTCCCGGCATTGAGGAATTCGACGACGTTCAAATCCCTCGCGACCGCCTTGGTACGGTTCTGCCTTTGCTGCACGACGGCGATATCATCGAGTTCGTCAAATCAAACAACGGCCAACCCTACGTCGGCCATCTCGGCTTCATCGTGCATTGGGGCGACAAAGCCACGCTTCTTCACGCCACTAAACCGACCGTCCGCGAAGAGCCGCTCGAAGACTACGTGAAAAAACACGACAATATCGTCGGCTTCAAGTTCCTGCGGCTGCGCCCGGACGCGCAGAGTGCGCCATGAATCTCGCCATCGGCATCCTCGTCGGAGGCAAGAGCCGGCGCATGGGCGCGCCCAAGGCGTTGATTCCCATCGGCGGAGCGACGCTTCTTGAACGCACCGTCGAGACCGCACGACAGGCCGCTGGCGACATCCTCCTCCTCGGCCAACCGCTCTTTGAATTACCCTCGTCGCTACAATCCCTGCCGATCGTACCGGATCATCATCTCCGCATCGGCCCCATTGGCGGTCTCGAATCGCTCTTGCTCGCTCGCCCCCTTGCCCGCTGCATCCTGCTCGCCTGCGACATGCCGAACCTCACCGCCGAATTGCTCAATCGTTTGGCCGAGCCCTCTGACGATTGCGACGCAACCGTTTGTAAGACGGCAACGGATGCACCGTGGCACCCTTGTTGTGCCCTGTACAAGCCCGCTTGCTTGGCGGCCATTCAAGCCGCCATTCAAGCGAGGCGGCATGGTATGATCGATCTGCTCGGTCGCCTCCACGTTCGCCGCATCGAACTGACCGGCGACGACGCCCGCTGGGTCGAGAACTGGAACGAACCGAAGGACGTGCCCGCCGAGACGCTCAAACCGAGGGGGCCATGCTCATAGGCATCCTATCCGACAGCCACGGCGACGCCGCCGCCACCGCGAGCGCCGTCCGACTCTTGGAGGAGCGCGGAGCGGAGCATCTGGTCCATTGCGGCGACCTCTGCGGCGAAGGCGTTCTCGACGAACTCGCCGGGCATCGCTGCACTTTCGTCTGGGGCAATTGTGATTCGCCCGGTCCGACGATGAAACGGTATGTGCAAACGCTGGGGCTGACCTGGCCCGAGCAACCGGTCCTACTGAAACTCGCCGGCAAGCGAATCGCCGTCTATCACGGACACGAACGAAGCTTCGCCTCCGCCGCGGAGCAAGACGCCGTTGACTACGTCCTTTACGGCCACACGCACAAGTACGCCGACCGCCGCGTCGGCCGCGTCCGCTTCATCAACCCCGGCGCGCTTTACCGCGCGAGGATCAAGACCATGGCTCTGCTGAACCTCAAGAACGACACGCTCAAATTCTTTCGATTGGATACCGGCTCGCTTCTTAACGATCCGATCGCCTCCGCCCACCACGAATCGTAAGGAAAGCGCGAATTCGCTATTCGCCATTCGCTATTGCTAAGGCGCGATCACCGCGCCCGAAACCTGTCCGCGAAGCGAGTGCAACGCCTCTTGCGCCGCGTCGTACTTCTGATACTGACCGACATAGACCATATACAACGTCTTTCCAAAACGCGTTTGCGGCTCCACCCGCGCTTGATGACCCGCCTTTCGGAGTTGCTGCGCCTGCTTGGCCGCGGAAGTTTGGTCCTTGTACGCTCCACACTGGATCGCAAAATAATCCCCATTCCACTCGTACATTCGCCGGGCGTTTTCGCTAAGGTCGCCGGCGGGGTATCTTTGCAGCAGCGTACCCGACTCCCGCCGCGCCTCTGTCCAACGCCCTTGATGCTGTAGGCAGACGGCATAGCGGTAACGCACCACATCGGCCGGAGGCTTTTCGGGCAGGTCTTTCAAGGCCTTGGCGAAGTGGCCGATCGCATCGCTTTCCTTCCCGGATTCGAAACAGAGAGTACCGGCCATCGCTTGCGCTTGGGACGTCAACTGTTTGTCTTTTGACAGCGCGATGCAGCGATCGACGTCTCGGAGCGCGGCCGGTTTGTTCGTGAGGCTCACGTTGCAAAGCGCTCGGAGGTAGTACGCGTCCGCTGCGCCCGTGTAGTATTGATAAGTGTTGAGGATTTCGTCGAGCTTCGTCTGCGCCCCGCGATAATCATTACGACGATAGTCCTCGCCCGCTTTGCTCAACTCCTGCTTTGCGGATGGCGGCAATTCCGCGCACCCTGCCACGAGCGGAAGCGCGAATAAGGCGTGCAGCCGTGGGCCCATCCAGCGGCGCTTCTTCCATCGCGCGGACGATCGGCCGAGCCTACACAGGTTGTTGTTGCATGAATTCATCATGATGCCTCGAAGACGTTCATTCACTCCACGATGGAGCCCCACAAACGACCAGACTCCGGCTCGCGCGGGGCACCCGCCGATATCGCCGTCCTTTCGGCGTACCGGCACGGAATGGCGACCGCTGGCGCCCTCATGAACGACACACATCCTACTGTTGCGATTATCGGAAGCCGCTTTCCATGGGGATAACTCAAAAGAAACCGCAAAAAAAGTGAGTGATTTCGCGCAAGAACCGCACTCTTATACTTTTCGCACATGACGATGCTTCGCCACGCGATCGATTGACACCAGGGTCTGACGCCCTATAATTCGCGCCCAACCGGGTCTCGGTTTTCGTGCGATGCCGAGCACCGACCGGTCGGAGCGCTGTACGGGTCATTCAGGCAAAATGCAAAGGATTGTGCTTGCCATCGCGTCGGCCGCCCTTCTCGCGATTTTCGCGCCGACCAAGGCGCTCGCCCAAACGAGCCAAAACGCCGCCTCGTCCCCAATAGCTTCCTCCCCCGGCGAAGGCGGCGACATCGGCCAGATTCAGCCAATCCTTCCGCCCGGCATCAGCGACTTCAATCTTGAGCTCTACGGCAAGCTCGCCTACACGTGGACGATCTCCGACGGGACGCAGGTCGCGGAAATCCAGGGCGACTTCACCGGCCGCATGGGCCAGTACCGACTCAAGAGCCGCCACGCCGTCGCCTGGTTCCACAACTACCAGTGGCAGGACAAGACCTATCTCGATGTGGAAATCTTTCTCTGGCAGGACGCCGAGATTCACCAGCCCGCCGGGACGCGAGAGTCCGGTCCGGCGCTGCTGGTCACGCTCCGCACTTTCGGTAAGCTCGTCGTGAACGCCGACGCGCACTCGCCCACGTCCGACGCCGAGAGCGATCTGTTCAAGGAAGCCACCAAAGCCCGACGCTTGCTGGTCGCCGCCCCTCCGGCGCAAGCCGAAAAATCGGGCTCGCCCCTCTTGGTCGCCCCCACGGTCGAGCAACTCAAAGTTCAGCGGCCGAAGGTCGCCAAGAAGGTCGACTTTTCCGCCGACCGCCTCTCCTACGAACAGCACGAGGGGCAATCCGTGGTCATCGCCATCGGTGAAGTCCTTGTTTCCCAGGGCTCGCCCTCGGAAAGCGGCGAGTTCGTCGAGATTCGCGCGGATTCCGCCGTCATCTATCTGAACAAGGACCAGGTCGAAAACACGCTCCCCGGCATGTTCGGCGGTCAGGAAGGCTCCGCTGAGAAGAAGGAGAAGAAAACGCCTACGGACCGCGGCGCCCCACGCATCAACGAAAAAAAAGGACGCGCCGAGCGCGGCGACGCGCAGGCAGCCCGTGAATGGGCCCAAGCCGTCTATCTCGAAGGCGACGTCGTCCTCACTCGTGGCCAACGAATGATCCGCGCGACGCGGCTCTACTACGACTTCGAGGAGGAGCGGGCGCTCATCCTTGACGTCGTCACCCGCGCCCTCGAGCCGACGCGATCTTTACCGATCTACGTCCGGGCCGCGGAAGTCCGGCAGCTCTCTTCGAAGGAGTATGAGGCCCGCAAGGCCCAGTTCACCACCAGCGAGTTCCACACGCCGCACGTCGCCATCGGCGCGGACAAGGTCGTGCTCGTCGATCGCACGCCGAAGAACGAGGCCGGCGATGTCATCGGCGTACAGGCCGGCACCTACAATGCCTATCACACGACTTTGAACGTCGAGGGGCTGCCGATCGCCTATTGGCCCTTCTCCCGAGGCGATTTCTCCCGCGACACCATGGCCTTTCGCAGCGCGAAGTTTGGCTACAACGGCGATTTCGGCGCGACCGTCGAAACCCGCTGGTATCTGTTCAATCTGATGGGCCTGGAGCAGCCGCAGGGATTCGACGCCACGCTCAAGCATGACTACTTCTCCGAACGCGGCCCGGCGGCCGGCATCGACATGGATTACGAGCGCGAAGACTACATGGGCCTCCTGCGCACGTACTACATCAATGACCACGGCAAGGACGACTTCGGCGGGCAGCGCGGCAGCATCTCACCCGACACGGACAACCGAGGCCGCGCCCTCTGGCGCCACCGCCAGTTTCTACCCAAGGGCTGGGAACTCAACCTCGAAGCGGCCTACCTCAGCGACGATAACTTCCTGGAATCATACGAGCGCAACGAGTTCGAAAACGGCAAGGAGCAAGACACGGACATCTACCTCCTGAAACGCCAGGATAACCGGCAATTCTCGATCCTCGCCAACTGGCGGATCAACGACTTCCTCACGCAAACCGAACACCTTCCCGACGCGACCTTCAGCCTCATCGGCGAGCCGCTCGGTCAATTTGCCACCGCCTACAGTGAATCGCACCTCGGCGTCGTACGCTACCGTCCGGACAATCGTCGTTATGACAATGGACAGAACCGTCCCGACAACACCGGAGAAACCGGCTCGGTCCTGCGCGGCGTTTCTCGCGAAGAACTCGTTTTCCCATTACCCGACTTCGGACCGGTCAAGTTGACCCCCTATGTCGCCGGTAGCGGCGCTGCCTACGACGACAGCCCCAGCGGGTGGAATCGGGACATCACGAGCGGTGGATTCGGACGCGTCTTCGGTTCCTACGGACTCCGCGGCAACATGATGCTCAGCAAGGCGGACGACTCTGTCGAATCGGAGCTGCTCGACCTCCACCGGTTGCGGCACATCATTAAGCCTGATTTTACCCTCTGGAACGCCCATTCCAACCGTTCCCCGTCGGAACTGACTCCTTTTGACTCCGGCATCGAAACCACCGACGACTTCGGCGGCGGAACCGTCGGCGTCCGCCAGCGCTTTCAGACGCAGCGCGGCGGCCCCGGTCATTATCGCACCGTCGACTGGATCGTCTTCGACGTCGAGGGCGGCTTCTTCAACAACAAGGAAAAAAGCGAGGACGTGTCCAACGTCGTCTATGGCAAGCATGACCGACCGATCTGGGCCTTCGACCCGCCGATGAAGACGGAGCGTAGCCACGGTGATTTCATCTACAGCCGCCCCGAGGACAGCATCTCCTCAAACTTCATCGCGACGAATTTCCAGTATCGCCTCAGCGACAGCACCGTCCTCATCCACGACAACGTCCTCGATGTCAACCGCGGCAACATGGGGACCAGCAACGTCACGCTGGCCGTCGAGCGAGAGCCGCGTCTGTCTTACTTCGTCGGCTGGCGCTACATCCACGATACCGATAGCAACATCGTCGCCCTCGGCGGCAACTACAAACTCAACGAGAAGCACACCGTCGCCGTCCGCGAAATGTACGACATCGATGAAGGCCGGAATGTCTCGACTGAATTGGTCTACGTCCGCCGCTGGCCGCGCTGGCACAGCGCCGTCACCCTCGATGTGGACAAGACGCTGGACGACGTGGGCATCAACCTGAGCGTCTGGCCGGAAGGAGCGCCGAATCTCGGCCTCGGCTCCAAGCGCTACACCGGCCTGGGGGATTCCGTGGGTCTCAACGTACAGTAATCAGCGATCCCGTTCACTACATCGCGTTCACGAACGCTTGGATGTCCCGACCGTTCGCCTTTACGTCCTCATTGAAATCATCCAGACACGTCGGCACGCCGAGCATGATTTCCTGGAGAAACGGGGCCATGTCGTCCTCGTCCACGGTTCCGCTGCAATCATAATCCCCCTTGACGATGCCCGTGCAGGCGGGGTACTCGCAGCCGTCGGGGATGTTGTTGTTGTTGCAATCCGTTTCGCCGCACGTGTCGATGACGCCGTTGCTGTTGCAATCCAGCGCGGGACTCGCGACGATATCGCAACTGTCGGGTATCAAGTTGTTGTTGCAGTCGTCCTCCGCCACGCCGGCGATGTCGCAACTGTCCGGTATCCCATTGCTATTGCAATCGGGGTTGCAACCCGACGTACAATAAAACGGCCCTCCCGGCGCCGGGCTGCCCACTGGTATTTCGCACTCGTCCGGTTTTCCGTTTGAATTGCAATCGGGGCTTGAACCAAGGGCGATGTCGCAACTGTCCGGCCGGCCATTCGAGTTGCAGTCCGGATCGACGGCGCTGGCGATGTCGCACGAATCCGGAACACCGTTGCTGTTGCAGTCCGGATCGCAGTTCGCGGTGCAGAAGAACGGCCCCCCAGGCACGGGGCTCCCGACCGGGATTTCGCAAACGTCCAGCCGCCCGTTGCTGTTGCAGTCCAGCGCGGGATTACCGGAGATATCGCAGGCGTCCGGAATACTATTCCCATTGCAGTCGAGATCGCACACATCCAGGTTGCCGTTCGAGTCGCAATCCAGCGCGGGGTCGCCCAGGATTTCCAGGTAATCCGGAGTGGTGTTCCCGTTGCAATCCCGCGGCGCCGGCGAGGGGCCGAGGATCGTCGCCGTCGCGCTCGACGGCGAACCCGGCTTGAAGAGCCCGAGCGTGATCACGGCGTTGGGAATCGGCGGGCTGTTCGATCGGAACCGGAAGTTGTAAAGCGTCCCCCACCGCAAGGCGTTGGCATTCTGGTTCACGCCATAAGAAGTCGTCGCCCACAGCAGCATTCCCGAGGGCCGCGAGGATGGCCAATCCGTCAGGTCGAAGGGCTCGCCGCTGTGAGAGTCGACGTCGTGAAACCCCGCCGCTTGGACAGGCGTCGCGTCGTGCAGCGCGACGCTCAGCGATCCCACGGAACGATCCGAGTTCAAATTTTGCACGGCGTATTCATATTGCCAGAATCCGTTCTGCAAATCCGTCGCCTTTACGGCCAGGATCA
>CAYMXF010000043.1:0-2626 GCA_964393935.1 uncultured Planctomycetaceae bacterium | reverse complement strand
GTCGCCGCATTCACCTCCGACCGAGGTCCTAAAAGCATCTGGTTGCCGTTCAATCCCGCGTCATACGGGTCCGAACAGCCTGGATACAAGTGATCACCACTCCCGCCGGGCATCGAACACGTGTTACACAGACTCTCGTTGAGGGCCAGGAAGCCATGCTTTAGCCACGACTGCCCGATTTGTTCGAATCGCCCGGCTTTGAGGCGATACATGTTCTGAGCGATAACGGGATGTTGGTTGGTTGACGCAATCCAGTTCAAGGGCTGGTCGCCGATGTTGCACGAGTTGGTACCGACCGAATAGGCCGTGATGTCTCCCAATCGACCCCAGCGAAAGGCGGAAGGAAGGTCGCCGACGATCACGTCCGGCCCGGCAGCGATGCCGCGGACAGCGGGGACGAACAGCCCGATGAGAATAACGAAGAACAGGCCCCGGCAGACTTTCCCCACCTCAACGACCTCCGAGAAGAGACAATACCCCTCATTATCGTAGGCCCCCCATCCCGCCTACAACAAGCCTTACGCGTCCGATTATAACCGCTTTTTGGTGGCGGTGACCGGGCTCGAAATCGGAACCCATTGCATCTAGCCTTGTAAGACGGTTTGGAGTCCGATTCACCCCCACACAAAAAGCCGCGTCACGAGCGCGAAAAGCGGGAGCAGGATCAACCCGCTATACACCATGTACCCGAAAAAGCTCGGCATCTTCACCCCCGAATGCTCCGCGATCGACTTCACCATGAAGTTCGGCCCATTCCCGATGTACGTCATCGCCCCCATGAACACCGCGCCAAGCGAGATCCCCGTCAACAGATCGGCACGAATATAGTGCCCGCTCATTAGCTGCAGAATCCCTTCGCCCGGTGCGTGCGTCATCGCATTGGCCGCCTCAAAAAAAACGACATACGTCGGCGCGTTATCCAAAAAGCTCGAAAGCGATCCTGTCGCCCAGAAGAACTTCGCCGGGCTGTCCAGCCCCAGGCTCGCCCCCCTCGCGTTGAGAATCTCGATCGGCGCCTGCATGCACAGGAAGATGCCGATGAACAGACACGCGACTTCGAGAATCGCGGCATAATTAAAGTTGTTCTCCTTGCGCACGACGCGCGGCGTCGTCCACAACGAGAGGAGTACGAACCCCGCCTGCAATAACTCGCGTAGATAGATGAACGGCTTCCAGTCCGTGTTCAAAAAATGCTTCGTCGGATCGAGCAGCCCCGTCGCCAACACCACTCCGGCCAGCCAGAACAAATTGATCCCGCCGACGACTTTCAGCGGTCGGACGCGCGTCTCATCGCGCCGAATATCGGGCGGCAGCTCATGCCGGTACGCTGACAGATCCCAAAAGTAATAGATCACCAGCAGCACGCCGATCGTGAACGCCCACTCTTTCCAAAGTACAAGCGTCCATAGAAACGGCACACCGCGCAAATAGCCGAGAAAGAGCGGCGGATCCCCGATCGGCAGAAGCGTCCCTCCGACGTTGCCCACGATGAAAATGAAAAAGATCACCGTGTGTGCGATCCGATTCCGCTCGGAGTTCGTCGCCAAGAGCGGGCGGATCAGAAGCATCGACGCCCCCGTCGTCCCGATCAGGCTCGCCAGCACCCCGCCGGTCGCCAGAAACGCTGTGTTCGTCAACGGATGCGCCGGGATGTCCCCCCGCACGCCGATCCCGCCGGAGATCACATAGAGCGAGAAAAGAAGCGAGATGAAAGGAATGTATTCGTCCAGCACGCCATGATGCAAGACCGCGACGACCGTCCGCCAACCCGCCGGCGCGGCGTGTGCTCCCTCGCCGAATCCGTATCCACGCAGGTAATAATACGCAAGCGTCACCGTTCCCAAAGCCAGCGCGACGATCAGCTTGTTCTGGTTGTGGTGCCACCAATGCTCCGTCTTCCGGATCAGCGGCAAGACCGCGATGCAAAGCAGCAGCGCGACGAACGGCGCCACCCAGACGAGCCCCGGAACATTCACCGTCGTATCGGCGTGCATGAAATCCCATCCAAAGATCGGATTGCGACCGTGACCTGGACTTCGGTAGAATAGGCCCTAGTACCGCCGGGCGAAAGTGAATCACGCGCGATGGGCGAAATACTATTTTCCGGGATTCCTTTGCCGATATGCTGTTTATCTCCTTCGGATGAATCCACAGCGGGAGGGCCGCTGGGCTGCATTTTTCCCACAGCGGTGGGCCGCGATGCTACATTCTCATATATGAATGATCCTCCCCTCGAAGACTTGGACCCCCATGACCGTCGGCGGTTCTTTTCGAATACGTTCTCGCGCTTCTTGCGGCCGCTGGCGGGTTATATCGAGAAGAAACTCCCGCCGGGGTTGATCGCTCCCTCACGTCCGTTGCGTCCGCCGGGGGCGATGGAGGAAGCGCAATTTCTAAATACCTGCCATCGCTGTGGTCGCTGCGCGGAGGCCTGCCCGGCCCATGCGATTGTGTTGTCAGACTCGACCGACCCGTGGGTGCGCGGCACGCCCTACGTCGATCCCGACCGGCAGGCGTGCGTGATCTGCGACGAGCTGGCGTGCATGAAGGTCTGCCCGAGCGGGGCGCTGACGCTGGTCGATCGCTTCGCGATCCGCATGGGCTTGGCCGTCGTCGATCACGAAAC
>CAYMXF010000042.1:9587-18026 GCA_964393935.1 uncultured Planctomycetaceae bacterium | reverse complement strand
GACCGGTGGGGCCATCTCAACGGGCCCGCTAACGAGCGTCACGGCATGGCCGGCCTTGCGCGCGGCCTCGGCGATGGCGTAGCCCATCTTGCCGGACGAAGCATTAGAAATGAAACGGACGGAGTCCAGGTATTCGCGCGTAGGACCCGCCGTGATAAGAATGCGGAGTCGTTTATCGTGACGTCGCGGCATTCTTCGGCGGCTTGCCTTTCAACAACTCGATCGTGCGAGCGAGGATTTCTTCGGGCTCGGCCATGCGGCCAGCGCCGATGGTCCGGCAGGCCAACCAACCTTCTCCGGGCGGGACCATGTGGTAGCCGCGCGCGGCCAGCGACTTGACGTTGTCCTGAACGATTGGATTTTCCCACATGCGCGTGTTCATCGCGGGGGCGAGCAGGACCGGGCAGGCGGCCGACATGACCATCGTCGAGACGAGGTCGTCGGCCAGGCCGCGGGCGATCTTGCCGATGATGTTGGCGGTCGCCGGAGTAATGACCATCGCGTCCGCGCCTTCGGTCAGCCGGATATGCTGCGGATCGAAATAGGCGGTGGATTCCCACGGGCTGGTGAAGACCTGCCGTGCGGTGAGCGCCTCGAAGGTGAGCGGCCCGACGAAACGCTGCGCCGCGGCGGTCATGACGACCGTCACACCGGCGCCGCGCTGCACGAGCGCCGAGACCAGCGCGGCCGTTTTGTAGGCCGCGATGCCCCCGCAGACGCCGATTACGATCTCGTAGCCGGTCAATTCGGCGGCCTGCGGCAGACCCGCGGTGGTGTTAGGATTTCTTGGCCCGCTCACTGTCGGCCTTTTCGTCGCCGGCGGCGATTTTGCCTTCCATGATCTCGCGGACGACGATCTCCATCGGCGTCATCTTCCCGGGCTGGATCATCGGCCGGGCGCCGAACATCAGCTCCCGCCAGCGCTTTTGGATCAGCGCGGTAAGCCTGAACCGCCCGCCGACTTTGTTGATCAGGTCCTCATTCTTCAGGTCGTGAATCATCGTTCTTGATCTCCGCAATCACATTCACTCGACAATCTTCGCGTATATCTTAGCCACGGTTTCGTTTAAGTCATCGTTGATGATGAACTCGTCGTAACAACCGGACTCCATCGCGTATCGAATCTCGCCGTCGGCCTTGGACAATCGTTCGCGGATCACGGTGGCGTCGTCGGTCCGGCGGCCCTCAATCCGGCGGCGCTGCTCGTCGGACGTCGGAGGCAACAGGAAGAACGCCCTTGCATCGGGAATCTTCCGTCGTACCTGCATGCAGCCCTTGATGTCGATCTCCAGCACGATCACGCGACCCTCCGCGACCGCTTGCTCGACCGCCGCCGCCGGAGTGCCGTACCAGTGACCGTACACCTCGGCGGATTCGAGAAGTCCGCCGCTCTCTCTTAGCTTCTCAAACTCCTCGGGGCTGATGTAATGATAGTCTCGTGCATGTTCCTCGTTCATTCGCCGGTTTCGCGTCGTCACCGACACGCTGAACTCCGCGGGCACTTTTTCACACAGCCGCCGGCAGACCGTGGACTTGCCCACGCCGCTTGGGCCGCTGACGACGACCACTTTCCCCTTTTTTTTCGGCGTCTCCGCTGTCATCCCTGCCGTCATCAACCGGGCGTAACCGCCCTACTCGACGTTTTGCACCTGTTCCTTGATGCGGTCGATCGCCGCCTTGATCTCCACGACGTAGCGGGCCAGTTGCGCGTCGTTCGCCTTGCTGCCGATGGTGTTGGCCTCGCGGAGCATCTCCTGGGTCAGGAAGTCCAATTTGCGACCGGCCTCGTCCGCCGAGCGGCAAAGTTCCGCGAACTGATCGAGATGGCTGCCAAGCCGCGATATCTCTTCGTTGACGTCGCATCGTTCGGCGAAAATGGCCACCTCCCGCGCCAGGACTTCCTGGTCGAGCTCGACACTAGCCGTCGCCATGAGCTGCTGCACGCGAGTCTTCAATCGTTTGTGGTAGTCTTCGACGACCTGTGGCGCGTGCTTGGCGACCTCGGCCAATCGCGACCGGATCAACGCACACTGTTGTTCGAGGTCCTTTTGTAACGCGGCGCCTTCCGTGCGGCGCATCGCAATGACCCTTTCGACGGCGTCATGCGTCAGTTTCTCGACCATCTTGAATTGCGCTTCGAGTACCGCCGGATCGATGTCGGCGGGCTCGCACACGCCGGGCACCTCCAACAGGCTCGCCAGGTCGATTTGCGTTCCCGTCTGGCCGGCCGTGATCTCCTTCAACCGTTCGACATAATGCTTCACCGCGGTCGCGTTGATCTGATACGCCGACGGCGCATTCTCGTCCTTCACTCGCAAGTTGTAGTTGATGCTCCCGCGGCCGAGCATCGAACGAAGCGCGCGGTCGATATCCGCCTCGAACCGTTGGAATTGCTCCGGCAGCTTAATCGTCGCTTTGAAGTAACGGTTGTTGAGGCTGCGGACCTCGGCGCGAAAGGTCACCCCATCGGCCCGCGCCTGCGCCTCTCCAAAGCCCGTCATGCTCAGAACCATTCAGGCGACTCCGATCTGGTTAATGACCCGCGGGGCCGCTCGCTGGCGGGGCCGGCGGCGGCGCCGTGTTCGACGGCGGGGTCGTCACCGGCTGTACCTTGCCCGGCGATGGTGTTGCGGGTGAAGCGGGGCCTTGTTTGACCGGCGTCATGGGCGGCATCGAAGATGAACCCGGCGGCGCCGCAGGCGCAGGCGTCGACGCACCGGTCTTGGCCGGTTCAAATACATAGGTGCCCGCAATGGAGAGTAACAAGAACAAGGCCGTGAGGCTGACGGTGACCCACGTGAGGAAGTCGCCGGTCTTCGTGCCGAAGGCGGTGTGCCCGCCGACCCCGCCCAAGGCGCCGCTCAGTCCCGATCCACGGTTCTTCTGGAGCAGGACCAGCCCGATGAGCAAGACCGAGACCGCCACGAAGGCGATCGTCAGCAAAACTCTTCCGAAGGATGCAAACACAAGAATGGTCATGGCTATCCACCTAATCCTCTTGTCCGAATGCAGGCGTCGATGATGCCGGCGAAGTCCGCCGCCTTGAGGCTGGCGCCGCCGACGAGGGCCCCATCGACGTTGGGACACTTCATCAGCGCCGCCGCATTATCCGGTTTTACACTGCCACCATACTGTATGCGAATTTCGTCGGCCACGCTTCTACCGAATCGCTCTGCCAGCAACGTGCGGATATGAAGATGCGCGTGTTCGGCCTGTTCCGGCGTGGCGTTGCGGCCCGTGCCGATGGCCCAGACCGGCTCGTAGGCGACGACGATTTTCGAGTCCGCTTCGATGCCGGCGAGGCTGCCGGCGATCTGTCGCGTCAACACCGCCTCGGTCTGGCCGCCGTCTCGTTCCGCGAGCGTTTCCCCGACGCAGACGATGGGCGTCATCCCGGCGGCCAGGACGGCGCGGCACTTGGCGGCGATCATCTCGTCCGTCTCGCCGTAGATGCGCCCGTGCGCGTCGCGCGGACCGATCGTGTGCCGCCGCTCGCTGTGACCCAAAATGACGTAGGTGCAACCCGTTTCCTTCACCATTGTCGCGGAGACTTCGCCGGTAAACGCGCCGTCGGGCTGCGACCAGCAGTTTTGTGCGCCCAATCGGATCGGCGAATCGGCGATGGCTTTGGCCATCGGGAAGAGATAGACGAAAGGCGGGCAGATGGCGACGTCGATCTTCGGCGCTGCGCCTAGGCGCGTGCGCAGCTCCGCGACCAACGATCGGCCGGTCGCCAGATCGAGGTTCATCTTCCAATTGCCTGCTACGAACGGGCGTCGCATCGCTTTCGTCCTTTATTCGGGGCGTCGCTAGGCCGCCACGACCTCCGTCGCCTTGGGGTACGAACCCAGTACGCGGAGCATCCGGCAATGCCTTCGGGCTTCTTCCAACGCCGTCTTCACCGATGGGTCGGACTGGTGACCATCCATGTCAACGAAGAAGTGATATTCGAGATCAGGCTTGGCGCTGGGCCGCGATGTAATCAGGGTCATATTGATTCCCGCCCGCTGAAAGACGAGCAGGACGTCGACCAGCGCGCCGGCCTTGTGGGCCGTCATGAACGTCAAACTCGTGCGATCACAACCGGTGGGCTGGGGCGTCTCGCCGCCGATGACGAAGAACCGCGTCGCGTTGTTAGGGTTGTCTTCGATGTGGGCGGCGAGGACGGCTAGGCCGTATAACCGCGCAGCCAGTTTGCCGCCGATGGCCGCGCTTTTGGCCTGCGATGCGGCCAGTTCGGCGGCCTTGCTGGTGCTGGGGGCCGCCGCGATATGCCGCGATAATCCCGTTTCGGAGAGCCATCGTTGACACTGTGCGAGCGCTTCGGGCCGCGAGTAAACGACCTCGATCTCGTCCTGGCGGCACTTAGCGAGCAGGTTGTGATGGATGGCTCGTTGGATCTCAGAGCAGATTCGCACGTCGTGGTCTCGAAAGGCGTCGAGGGTGTCAAGCACGGCGCCGGCGGTGGAGTTCTCGACCGGTACGACGCCGTAATCGACGTGACCGCGACCCATCTCGTCGAAGACCGCGCGGATGTCCGACAGCGGTTCATACTCGACCGAAGCGCCGAACTTCCCCATCGCCGCTTCGTGGGAATAGGACCCCTCCGGGCCGAGGTACCCGACGCGCGGCGGCCGCTCCAGCGCGAAGGACGCCGACATCAACTCGCGGTAAATCGACAGGAGCGAATCGCGCGATAAGGGGCCCTTGGAAAGGCTTATAACTCGGTCCAGGACTTCGCGCTCTCGATCCGCCGCGAAGACGCCGGCGCCGCTGGCGGTCTTGAGCCTGCCGATCTCAACGGCGGCCTTCGCCCGGGCGTTCAAAAGGCCGACGATGTCGTCGTCGAGCCGATCGATGGTCTGTCGAAGTTCCGGTAAACCTGCCATCGAGCACCGTTAAAGGCCCTGAAGCGGGAAGTCGGGCGAAACATGTCATTAGAAGGGCTAGCTCCTGTCCTGTCAATGACTTGAATCGGGAGGGGTCGGCTTGGAGCACCGCCCATAATCGCAATTCCCACGGATCGCAGTTTCTGTGTCACGAGAGGTTCTCATTCGAGAGCAAGTGGGGTAGAATAGTGCAGGGATGTAAGCGGACCCGCATGCCACGCACTCGGGCATACCGTTCGGCGATAGGGGTTCCCGGAGTTACTGATAGGCCGCCGCGCCAAGCCGGCCACAACCGACACGGCCGGAGCCGATGGGCCGATGGGAGGAATGTGCATGTCTGCAGTTTCGAATCGCTCCGCCCATTGGAGCGTCATCGCAGCCATCACGGCTTTTTGCCTGATGGGGGCGGGACCTACAGCCAGGGCGGACAACCCCTCCCCCAACGTCGGCGAGATCATCAGTCACGGGGCCGCGCCTTTTACGGATTCCTTCGAGGAGATGGAGCGTCGCGACGCAGCCATAGCCACCTCGGATGGAGGCGGAATCGAACAGGTACGGTCCCATGTGCGACCCGTTGATCCGCGATTCCGACAGGACTCGACGGCGAGCAGCCCGCCGGCTGGTCGTGACTTGTCACAGCTTGATTTGTTTGCTTCGCTGTCCCCGCAAGCGATCAGCACGAACTTCACCGGCATCACACTCCAGGATCAGTTCACGGCGTTCGGATTCGGCTCGATTCCGCCGGACACTATGGGGGCGATCGGTCCGAATCACTTTGCCGAGGTCATCAACTCGTCGGTCGCCGTGTATACGCGGACGGGCACTCGGATTTCACACGTTTCACTGGACAGTTTCTTTTTTGTGCAGGTCGGCGGCATCAATTATCCGCGGCTTGGTTCGTTCGATCCGCGAGTTCTTTTCGACCGGCGCAGCAATCGTTGGTTCGCCTGCGCACTCGAGTTTGGCGCTAACTTCGACAACAATCACCTGATTTTGGCGGTCAGCCGGACTTCCAGCTTTACCGGCACGTTTGACAAATACCTCATTCCCATCGGCGTTCCGTCGTCGGGCGGAACGGATTATTTCACCGATTTTGATTCCCTTGGAACGGATGACAACGGGGTTTACTTCGGGGTGACCATATTCCCGTATTCCGCCGACCCGCTCTTCGCCAAGATCGCCGCGACACCTAAGGCGCCGCTGATCGCCGCCGGTCCCAGTCTGGGCGTCGTTACGCAGTTCTCGAACATCACGGATCTCTATTCGACGCCTCAGCCGGCGCACAACCACGATGCTGTTGCTTCGGATGGGAGAGCGTGGTTCGTCGCCGCGTCCAACGTCGCTAATGCCAACATTCACTATCGAACGTTAACATGGATCGGCGGAACGCCGGTGTTGAGCGGCGCATCCTCTATTCTGACCACGCCCGCATACGGCCCTCCCATTAACGCGCCGGCCATGGGCAGTACCACGAATATCAACGTCACCGACGACCGCATACAGATGGCAGTCATCCGAAACAATCGTCTCTGGACGTGCCGACACATCGGCGTTAACAGCGGCGGCGGCGCTACGTCTCCTGACCGCACCGGATGCGAATGGTACGAACTCAATGTCATCAATCCGACCGCTACGCTTGTTCAGAGCGGACGCGTGTTCGACAATGCCACGACGAACCCACGCTTTTATTACTTTCCTTCGATTATGGTGACCGGGCAGGGCCACGCGGTCATGGGGTTTTCCGCCTCGAAATCGACGGAGTTCGTCCATGCACTCACCTGCGGGCGATTGGAAGGAGATCAGGTGGGCAGGATGGGCGCCACTACAACGCTGCAAGCCGGTCAAGGGCCTTATCAGATTCTCGATGGCTCTAATCGCAACCGATGGGGAGACTACAGCTATACCAGTCTCGACCCCAACGACGACATGAGTATATGGACCATCCAGGAATTCGCTTTGACGGGGCCGAACAGATGGGGAACGTGGATCGCAAAGCTCCTTGCGCCGCCTCCCGCGACGCCTTCTTCGTGCAATCCGGCGTCCTTGACCAAGGGAACGACGAATGCCGACCTCGTCGTCACCGCCACGTCGACCGCCGGGGCCGGCTTTTTTGATCCGGGCCCCTCTTTTCCTAACCGACTGAGCGTCGCTATCGGCAACTCGGGCATCGTCATCAACAGCGTGACCATCGACAGTCCCACGCAGCTTACCCTGAACGTCGACGCGCCCTTTAGCACCCTGACCGGTCCGTACACCATTACGGTGACGAACCCGGATGGCCAAGCGGCCACATCGTCCACCAGTATTTTCGAGCTCCTGTGTCTTGCGACGTCGCCGGTTTTCACGCAACAACCGGTTTCCCAAACGGCTTGTCTCAATGGTTCGGCTACGTTTGAGGCCGCCGCACAGAGCCCGACGACGGTGGCTTATCAGTGGCGGAAAGACGGCGCCGCGATCAGCGGGGCGACCAGCCGGACGCTTGTGCTAAACGCCATCGAGGAGGAGGACGCCGGCCAGTACGACGTGGTCGTTAATAACGAATGCGCGGACACCACTTCAACGGCGGCCGCGTTGCAAGTCACCCACCCCAAGATCATCGGTCAACCCGACGCGCTGCTCTCACAAACGTGCGACACGATCACGTTCAGCGTCGTCGCGGAAGGCCCCGCGCTTTTAAGCTATCAATGGCGCCGCGATGGGCAGCCCTTGACGGACGACGATCGGTTCATCGGGTCGCAAACAAACAAACTCTCCATCAGCCCGCTGGCGCGGTCTGATATCGGCACGTATGACGTCGCGGTCACGACCGGTTGCGGGGAAATCATCAGCGATCTGGCGGTGTTGTCCATCCAAGGCAACACGAACCCGAATGATTGTCCGCAATCGTCCGGTTCGTCCGCCCTTGAAATCGGGGGCGTGCCGTGTGCGCAGTGTGGCACGGGCGCCAGTTCCGCGCTCGTGCTCTCGATGGCCGGCTGGGGCCTGTGGCGACGCCGATCGCGGACACGAAGTGATCGCCTCCGCTAAATGCAAATTCCGCGATTCCCTTCCTATTGCCGCATGCACCCGCTTCACGTAGCTTAAGAATAGGGAAACCGGCTACGAGAATCGAAGCGGCCCACTCATGCGAATCGGTTATTTCGACTGTTTTAGCGGCGCGGCGGGAGACATGATCCTCGCCGCGATGCTTTCGGCGGGGCTATCGGAGGCCGAGCTGCGTACCGATCTCGCGAAGCTCAACCTGACCGGGTACGAACTGGAGATCACCCCGGTTAAGAAGCAGGGATTCGCGGCGACATACGTAAAGGTCCGCCTGACGGACAAGCCGGGCCACCGCCACCTGCACCCTATCATCCAGATCATCGATGACTCGACGTTATCCGCAGCGGTCAAGGACAAGGCCAAACGCATTTTCACGCGCCTGGCCGAAGCGGAGGCGAAGGTCCACGGGACGACGATCGAGAAAGTCCATTTCCACGAGGTCGGCGCGGTCGATGCTATCGTCGATGTCGTCGGCGCGGCGATCGGAGTCGAGCGGCTCGGGCTGTCG
>CAYMXF010000042.1:0-9487 GCA_964393935.1 uncultured Planctomycetaceae bacterium | reverse complement strand
TTGAGACGGTCGCCACGCCGTTTGGGCCGATTCGGGTCAAGATCGGCCGCCGGGGCGGACGAATGGTAATGGTAGCCCCGGAGTATGAAGACTGCGCCGCGGCCGCCCGAAAGCATGGTGCGGGGCTGCACGACGTGATGTTCGAGGCCGAGTCGGCCTGGCGCGTAGCGTCCGGCGCCCCTGCCGGACGGATGTAGCGTCCGCCGTTCCGACGGACGGCGATGGCGGAAGTGTTCGCGATACCGAATAAGGTCCACGAAGGCGATGCGATCTCCAACGTGAGTTCCTCGGCTCCCGAGACGGGAGCCGCTACATGAAGGCCCAATCATGTGTTGCTACTTAATCGCCGCCGACGCCTTTACGCCCAGTGCCCGACAGGTGGCGATCCTGGGCATTCTGGCAGCGGCCTTCTTGTACGCCTACTGGTATTCGCGGCGGCGGATGTCGGATGGAAAATGGCCAAAGGTCGCCCGTGGGGATTTGGAGACAGGCGCATCGGACGCTACGGCGAGGAAGGATCTCGCCAAACTCGTTCAGCAACTTGACGAATTGTCGCGTCAGATCGAAGTCCGGCTCGACGCCAAGTGTGCGGCGCTTGAGCAGGCGATCCACGACGGCGACAAACGAATCTCCGCACTTCGAATTCTCTTGGAAGCCGCCCGCGCAGCCGGCGTCCAGCTCAGCGACCTTGATCCCGGTTCCTCAAGCCTCAAGCCTCAAGCCTCAAGCCTTCCCGACGACCGCAACCGCCGCATCTACGAACTGGCCGATGAGGGCCGTAATGCGTTACAGATCGCGCAGGAGCTTCAACAGAGGATCGGCGAGGTCGAACTAATCCTCAACCTTCGCGAGGCCGCGCAGACTCAGAGCGACCGCGCGGCGTGAAAGTCGGGGCTCTTCTCGAAAATAGTACTCGGAGCACAAACGTTGAACATTCGCAATTATAGAAAAAGGCTGGTTTAGGCGATTCCGGTAATCGATTATGTCCAACAATTCTGCTCCGGGTAATAAAACGACTTTTAGTTTGACGCCGCACCTTTCGCGTTGCTCGCCGCCGCGTCTTGGCGATGGGCCAGCGTCACGTCGAAGGTGCTCACGCGGCAGAGCGGGTCTTCCAGAAAGTGTACTTGCAGCGCGTGCTTGCCGGGGCTGACGCGGCGGAGATTGAGCACCAGCGGCATCGTGATGGTCTTGCCCGGCTCAATCGCGAGCGGCAGCTTGGGGCACGCCTTCGGATCGGGGTTGATCTGACCGCCGTTCACGCGGATGACCGGCCAGCAGGTGATCCGTGTACCGGACCTGTTGGTCAGCTTGAGGCTTGCGCCCGCGTCGCTCTCGAAATAGCTCAGGCCGAAGTCCGTCGTGGCGGAGGCGAAGGTCCAATCCCGCGGGCCGTCCAACGCGATGTCGATCGGCAAAGCCGGCGCAATGTCATCGGGATTCGCCGCGGCGACCATGCGTATCGCCCCTTTGTCCGGCAGATCGAAGGCCACATCGCACGCCCAATGCGTCACGGCGTCCAGCGCCTGCACGAGCCGCCCCGGCGCGACCGTCGGCTTCTCACCGCCCGGTCCCTTGGCGACGCGTAACCAAATGTGCGCATCTTCAAAGCCTTGGTTCAGCGCGTTTTGCACCGTCACGAAGACGGTGTGAAGCGTTCCGTCATTGGGCCCGTCGAAGAAGGCCCGCAGGCGGCCGGTCGGGATGGAGTGTTGCAGATTTTCCGTCGCGTTGTCGTTCGGATAGGCATAGGCCAGCTTGTCGCCGTCCACCTCGATGTCGCGGTAGTGGGAAAAGCCGGTTGCGCGGTCGCGGAGGGACGTGCTGGACTCATGGGTGCGGACGAAGTGCAGGCCGTCGAGGCCTTCGAGCTTCTCGGCAAACTCCTTGAAGTCCCAGTCGGTCGCGCCGCCGGCCAGGAAGAGCTTGATCTTGTTGTCGCGGATGAAGTCCTTGATGTTTCCGCCTTCGCGCCAGATATCGAGCAGGCCTAACTCATCGCTGTTCGTGGCGATGAAGTTGAAGCGCTTCTGCCGGTTACGCCGGAGGTCCGCCTCGACCCATTGCACCTGGCTGTAGTCCTGGTCGATCGGATTGCCGGGGTGATCGAGGAGCAAGAGGCCGTGATAGTTGCCATAATCGATGGTTCCGATGGGCTTGCTGGCGACGAAGCGCGTGAAGCTCGCCTCGTGATCGTGCGCCCCGCAGAGCATGAAGACCGGGGCGCTAAACTGCTCGAAGAATTTGAGCACCTTCGGCCAGCTCGCCACGTCGTCGCGCGCCCGGGCCCACTCGGTGTAGTCGCCGGTCGCGACGATGAACTCGGGGGCCAGGAGGTTGATTTCCTTAGGCAGCATCTCGTCGAAGTTCGGGGCGGTCAAATCGCCGACGTTCATGTTGGACAGATGCACGAAACGAAACTTGCTCTTGAACGTATCGACGACCTTGACGCTGTGCGGCGATGAGTAGGTCGCGCCGTCGGCCTTGACCTGGATATCGTAGAGCCCCGGCGCGGTATCGGAGGGGACCAGCAGGATCAGACTGCAATACTCGTCGTTGACATACGACGGCGGCGTCGTGGGCTTCAGGGGAATGCGGATTCCCGGCTCGGCCGAGTGTAACAACGCAAAGCTCACGTCGCCCTTCACCTCGGGCGTCAATCGCATAACGAAGTAAAACGTCTCACCGGGGGTGATGAAGATCGGGCGGCCTTGCGAAGGCTCGCGGATGACTGCCGAGGGTCCGTCATCGATGGTTGATGACTTCATGATAGGGGTCCGTAGCTCAAGAGGCTTGCCGTCATCGGTCCGTGGCCGACGCCGCTCGGGTTGCGATGCGGGTTCGCGCTTCGCAGGCGACGGGTCAGCTCGTTCGGCCGATCGGGCCGATTCCGGCTCCAACTCCTGGTCCCGGTTTGCTTCTTTTTTCATAATCGTCGCACCGGTGGGTGTTGCCTTGTTGGGGCTTGACCCCTCGCCTGTAGGCTGAGCCCCGACTTGGCCGGCATGAATGAAAAGTGCGACGCTGATGGTGGCGATGAAGCGAATGGGCAGTGTAAACATGGCGATTCCTCGAAATCCGTTCCTAAAAATATTTTCCTAACACGATTCTTGTTGCAGTCCCAATGAAGGGGGGTATTATACGAGATGGCGAGTCTGGAGGCTACGCTTTCAAGCAAGCCTTACCACATTTGCCGTTATGACTCTGACAGGTTGTGGCACAGCGGCCCCCCCCGCCGTGCATTCCGTTCCAGCGTCGTCGGAACGGGCGGCCACATGTTGGTACTATCAGAGGTCAAGAAATGCCCGCATGTCTGCCAGGAGGATGGACATGAAGGGGAGCAAGTTATACGAAATCGTCGTGGCGGAGGCCTTTTCGCCGGAGGCCATTTCTCGCCTTCAACAAATCGGGCAGGTCACGGTCCTTAACGATGCGGCCCCAGAGACGATGATGGCCGCGCTCACCACGGCCGATGCCTTACTCGTTCGTTCGAAAGCTCATGTCACCGCGAGGATTATCGACGCGGCGCCGAACCTGAAGGTCATCGGCCGAGCCAGCGCCACGGCGGACCACATCGACCTTCGCGCGGCACGGCGGCGGAATATCCACGTCGTCTATGCCCCGCAGGTCGCCGTCACCTCCACGGCGGAATTCACACTCGCGATGATCATGGCCCTGCACCGGCGGCTGCACATCTTCGATCGACAGATTCGGGAGGGGCAGTTTGACGCCCTTCGCTCGCCTGCCGGCCGGGAGATGAGCCGCGAGACGCTGGGACTCTGGGGACTCGATCCCGTCGCCGAGCGGCTTGGGAAGCTGGTCACCACCGCTTTCGGCCTTCGCATCCTTTACCACGACCCAGCCGGGCGCGACCCGGTCGATTTCAAAGGCGAGGCCGTTGATATGGAGACACTCTTGGCGGAGTCGGATTTCCTGTCGATGCACCTGCCGCAATCCGCGGAGACCAAAGGCATCTTGAACGCCCAGCGGATCGCCAAGCTCAAGCCGACCGCGGTTGTGGTCAATACGGCTCGCGGGAGTCTGATCGACACGGTCGCCTTGGCCCACGCTCTCAAGAAAGGCGACATCGCCGGGGCCGGGCTCGACGTCTTCGAAGTCGAGCCGCTGCCCGCCGATCATCCTATCCGCCGCGCGCCGCGCTGCATCCTCACGCCGCACGTCGCCGGCGCAACGCTCGACGCCTCCAGCGAGCGCTTCAACGTCGCCGATGATGTCGTGCGCGTGCTGACGGGCGAATTGCCACATTTCCCGGTGCCACTGCCGGAAGGAACCTGACCTCGTCGTCCGCAGTAGATTCCTTGACTGGATCAGCCCCCTTTCCTACTCTCTCCTGTTCTCGCCGGGGCGAGGTGACATCGGAACGTCTGGAGGAATACGGCAACATGGCGGTCAAGATCGGCATCAACGGGTTCGGGCGGATCGGAAGGATGGTCGCGCGGGCGATGGCCCTGCGGCAGGCGGAGTTCGAGATCGTCGGCATCAACGACGTCGGGTCGCCGCCGAAAATTCACGCCCACCTGTTCAAATACGACACCGTCCACGGCACTTGGCTGGGCGAGGTCGGCCATACCGAGAACGCCCTGATCATCAACGGGCGGAAAATTCTCGTGACCGGCGAGAAGGACCCCACGAAGCTGCCGTGGAAGGAACTCGGCGCAACGGTCGTGATCGAAGCGACCGGCGTGTTCACCGGCAAGCGCGACGCCGCCAAGGGCAAGCCCGGCTACGACGACCATATCACCGCCGGCGCGCGGAAGGTGATTCTTTCCGCTCCCGCCAAGGACACGATCGACGCGACGGTCGTCCTCGGTGTCAACGACGAATCACTCCAGCGCGAGCACACTTTCGTCAGCAACGGGAGCTGCACGACGAACTGCCTGGCCCCGCTAGTAAAGGTCCTGGCCGACAACCCCCAGATGTTCGGCGAAAATATCACCGGCATGATGACGACGGTGCATGCGTACACCAACGATCAAAAAATCCTCGACCAGGTGCATGGCGACGACCTGCTGCGGGCCCGGGCGGCGGCGATGAACATCATCCCATCGAGCACCGGCGCGGCGAAGGCGATCGGGCTCGTCGTGCCCAAGAAGACGATTCAACTCGACGGCTTCGCGCTCCGCGTACCGGTCATGGACGGCAGCGTCGTCGATTTGACGGTCGCGCTGGAAAAGGACGTCGAGGTCGAGGCGGTCAACGCCCTGTTCAAGAAAGCCGCGGCGGAAAAGCGCTTCCAGGGCATCCTGCAATACTGCGACGACCCGATCGTCTCCAGCGACGTGATCAACAACCCGCATAGCTCGATCTTCGACGCGACGCGGACGATGACCGTGCCCAAGGGCAAGGGCAAGGTTCTAAAGCTGCTGAGCTGGTACGACAACGAGTGGGGCTTCTCGAACCGCGTGTGCGACTTGGCAATTCGTCTGGCGGGGATGTAATCGTATCGAGTACGGCAGTGCGAGGGAGGATTCCCGCACAAGCAAACTCCTATCGATTGTTGTTCGACGAAGAGTTTTGCGAGCTGCCGAAGCGACTGCCGCTGGAGCCGAAGCTGCTGCTGCCGGAGCGGCTACCAGAACCGAAGCTGCTATTAGAGCCGCCGAAGCCGCTGCTCCCGGAATTGCCAAAACCGCCGCTGTTTCCAGACCCACCACTGTTTCCGCCGAAGCCCCCGGAATTGCCGCCAAAGCCGCCGGAATTACCGCCGAACCCGCCGGAGTTGCCGCCGAAGCCGTTGTTACTGTTACGATTGTTGCGATTGTTTCCGCGATTGCTGGAACGATTCGACGCCGCGCGTATGCTGTTGGACCGCGAGGAGCGCATCGATGAGTCGCCGCCCGACGAAGACTTACTGGATGACGAGCCGCCTTTGGTGCTGCCGGTGTACGGTCCGCCGAATACCTTGGCCGGGCGAGCCCGCGCCTCCGCAAAGGTCTTTTCCTGCCGGGCCTCCGTGAGCATCGGGTATTTTTGAGAATTCGTTTCGAGGTAGGTCAGGCGATCGGGCTTGATCGGTCCGGCGGCCATCGCCGCTTGTGCGTAATCCCGCTCGAAGACGGCGTGTTCTTTCAGAAGCTTGGCCAACTCCGCCGGCTCGCGAATCATATCCAGCGGCAGGATCGCGCGATTCTGCGCATACCAATAGTCCACGGCGGCGCGGAAATCGTCGGGGTTCCGCTCGCGTTCCCATTGATCGACGATCTGCGCCGCCAGTTCGGGAAACTGATCCGCGTTCGCGAGGATGTACGCGGCTTGCTCGCCGGTCGGAAGGTTGGACGCTCCCGGCGCGCCGGCCGGCCTCAAGAGGATCGACCCGCCCGAACCGGGGTGCGAATCGAGAGACTGTCGGAGCTGCGCGGCGGCGGCGGCGTCTTTCGCCAACCGCTCATCCCACGCGCCGGCCGATGCGGCGGATTGTTCCGCTCGCTTTTGACCGATCTGATCGGCCATTTGGCGGACCACGTCGCGCTCCTTCGCGTACATCTGGCCTAAGAGGCCCGCGGCGACGACTTGATCGGCGACCTTCTTGAACAACGGCCCGTTGGTAACGAGCACGCGCGCTGCGTCGGCCGCTTCCTTGGGATACTCGGCGAGGAGCTTGGCCTGTGCGTCCGGAGAGGAACCGTCAAGGTATTTCAGGCGGACCAGCAGATCGGGATGCTGTGATAGCTCCAATACGGCGTTGCGGACCTCCTTGGGTTGCGCCAGCAGTTCATTGAGCAGTTGGCGGGCCGAGCCGCCGGCGGCGTCCGCCTGGGAATCGAGGCTGTTCTTGAGATAGAAAAGCTCCTGTGAATAGGTGCGGACCCCGAATAGTCCTGTCAGGAGCAGCGCGAGCAGGAGCGTCAGTGAAGAACGGCATATCATCATGGTCGCCTCCGGAGCCGGCCGTTCAAGCAACCGGCGGAAAAGGGCCGATCCATTCCTATCGAGGTGCGCGGACCGACACCCATATTATATACAACATCGGCCGCCCGTCGGTCGCTTAGCAAGCCCGGGGCGTCACCCCCCCGATTGGGAGCCAAAACTGATGAGTAACGCCCTTATTTGCGATACGGTCAGCTTTTTTGCCGGTGTGATGCAGATTTTCATCGACCTGCTCTATTTCGTGCCGAGCCTAAGCGGCCTTACCCCGCCGAGCGTCCAGTCGGTTGTCGGCTCTGTCTTCGGCTGCGATACGTAGCCTCGCCCGCGCGTGATCCGCACGGGCATTCCTACTCAATTCCCCTGTGTCGTTGCGGCAGGCTGTGTGGAGGGCAATTTGGCTCGCCATTCGGCCGCTTTCTCAGACTTGCCGGTATTCGGTGCCGCAGCATCCCAGGCTTCGTACAAATCGACGAGGCCCTTAACGGTATCCCGCTCCTCCCGTGGATGGTCGCCGGCGGTGCGACTCAGCGCCGCGTGGGCCTCTAATAACAGGCGTTCAGCCTCCTCGAACTGATGCAGCTTGGTGAGCGCAAAGCCCAGGTCGCGTCGCGTCACCGCCGTACGCCAACTCTCTGGCGGAAGTGCGTTTTGATGGATGGTCAGGGCCTCGCGGAAAAGGTCCGCGGCCGCTTGGGCATCGTCGCGGGCCAGCAGCACCCGTCCCAGTATCAGGGCGGCGTCGCCCAGGGCCGCGTGGCCTGGCGGGAGGATGCGTTTGCGAAGTTCCACCACTTGTCTGGCAAGCGACTCAGCCTCGTCCAATTTGCCCACCGTTCGCAAGAGGTTTGCGAGCGCCTGCATGGTGATGATCGTGTCAGGGTGTTCGGAGGCGCCGGACGCGGTTCGCCGCTCGAGGGAATGTCGATAGAGGACTTCAGCCTCCTCTAAACGGCCGGCCTTGTCCAGGGAAAACGCGAGGTTGTTTTCGAGTCTAAACGCCCACTCATGATCGGAACCCAGCACGCGCTGGGCGGCGGCGAGGGCTCGCTGATTCAACTGGATTCCCTCCTCGGGCCGTCCCCGGGCATTCAGAATGGCCGCTAGATTGGTCAGTGCGTCAATCGAGTCCGTGTGGAAGTCACCATCCAGTCGAAGCCTAATCTCCAGTGCTTGGCGAGCAAGTGATTCGGCCTCTTCGAGCTTGCCCTGGACCCACAGCATGATGCTCAAGTTCATTGACATCGAGACGGTCTCATCGTGCTCGTCGCCCCATTGGGCCCGCGCGGCTTGCAGCCCGGCCCGGAACTCCGCTTCCCCTTCCGCATACAGCCCCAGCCCGTAATAGGCCTCACCGAGGGCGGAACGGACGGCGGCCTGGACCTCCGGCTGGTTCGCGAATTGTGTCGGCACCTGGGCCGAGGCCTTCTTCATAACGTCTACGACCTTGATCTGACGGCCGTCTCGTCCCGGATCGGCGGCGCCGAGCATGGTCCGTAGGAATTCGGTGACTGCGTCGGCCTTCACCGCGGCTTTTTCGGCGCGCTTTCCCGCCGTGACGGCTTCATCGCGCTGGGAGGTCGCTTGTCGCCACAGCCAGAGAGAAAGAACGCTCGCTCCGGCAAGCAGCAAGACAAACGCCGCCGCTACCGTCACGGCCATTCGGTGCCGCTGCAGGGCCTTGCGAATGAGATAAGCCGTCGAATCGCGCTTGGCCTCGATGCCCTCGTCGGCGAGGTAATGCCGCACGTCGCGGGCCAATTCGCCGACGGACTGGTAGCGGCGAGACGGATCCTTCGCAAGACACTTGAGCGCGATTGTTTCAAGATCGTCGTCGATCTCCGGCGAAAGGCTGCTGGGCCGGACGGGCTCGGCGGTACGGATGACGGCCAACACGTGTTCGAGGTCGCCCACGGTCGAATAAGGCAAGCGATCGGTCAACAATTGATACAGGATCACGCCCAGCGAATAGACATCGCTACGAATGTCAACTTCGGAAAGGAGCCCTCGTGCCTGTTCCGGAGATACCCAGGGAAGCGAGCCGACGAATTGACCCGTATTCGTAGCGCCGCGCGCGGAAGCCTCGTCGGTTTCAGCCATCTTGGCCAGGCCGAAATCGAGGATCCGCGGCTCGCCCGCCGCGTCCACGAGGATGTTGCCCGGCTTCAGATCGCGGTGAATCACGCCTCGAAGGTGAGCGGCGCTCACCGCATCGCAGACTTCCGCGAATAGAAGAAGCCGCTCGGTCAGCACTAGACCGCCCTCGCGCGCATAACGGTCCAGCGGACGGCCCTCAACGTAGTCCATGACCAGAAAATGGCTTCCGGCGGCGTCGCCTCGATTCAAGATGCCGATGATGTTGCGATGATTGAGCTGGGCGAGAATGCTGACTTCGCGTTCAAAACGGAGCCGTTCCGTCTCGCCGGCAAACGGCCCTTCCCGCAAGACCTTCACCGCGACCGTGCGGCCGGTCGAGTGTTGAATGGCCTGATAGACGACGCCCTGCCCGCCGCGATGAACCTCGCGCAGTATTTCATATCCCGGAAGCGAAGGCCGACCGCGCTCCGTCGGGAACCTGTACAAAGGATCGGCATTCGACGAT
>CAYMXF010000041.1:16045-18116 GCA_964393935.1 uncultured Planctomycetaceae bacterium | reverse complement strand
GCCCCGGCGTGGTCGAGCGCCGATAGCACCGCGACCATTGCGAAAGCCAGGACGACGATAATTCGACGGCGATGCATCATGAATGTCTGGCGGATTCACACAGGCTAAGAGCCGGTGCCACAAGGGCTATATGGCCCCGTTGGCTTTCGTTTCCTGATCCAATTCAAAGGCCGAGTGGACCGCCCGCAGCGCCGTTTCTCCGTCGTCCTGTTTCACCACGCAGCTAATCACGATCTCGCTGGTGCTGATGTTTTCGATGTTGACGTTCGCCTGGTGCAGGGACTCAAACATCCTGCTGGCCACGCCGGTGTGCGTGCGCATGCCGACGCCGACGACGGAGACCTTCGACAGCCGGTCCTTGATCTCGATCATCATGCCCGGCATCTCGGAGGCAAGTTCCTGCCCGACCGCGCGCGCCGTCTCGATGGCCTCCGCGTCGATGGTGAAGCTGATGTCCGCCGTCGTGCCGCCTTCGTGGATGACCTGGATGATGTCGTCCACGATGACTTCGCGCTCGGCCACGCGGCGGAAAATCTCGCTGGCGATGCCCGGCCGATTGGGCACGCGATTGAGTTCCACGCGGGCGAGGTTCTTCTTCAGGGCCGCGCCGCGTACGATCACTTGTTCCAGATCGGATGAGACCTTCACGATGTCCGTTCCTTTCGCGTCGGAGAAGCTGCTGCGGACGTGAATCCGCACGCCGTAGTTCTTGCCCAGCTCGATGCTCCGCGAGTGCATGACCTGGGCGCCGAGCGACGCCATCTCGAGCATTTCATCATAAAAAATGAAATCCAGCTTGTGGGCCCGCGGGACCATCCGCGGATCGGCCGAGTAGATGCCGTCCACGTCGGTGTAGATCTCGCACACGTCCGCCTTGAGCGACGCGGCGAGGGCCACCGCCGTCGTGTCCGACCCGCCGCGCCCCAGCGTCGTGACGTTCGCCGATTCGTCCACGCCTTGAAAACCGGCGACGATGACGACGCTGCCTTGATTCAAGAGGTTCATCAGACGGCCGCGCTCGGTGATCTCGCGTATCCGTGCCCGGCCGAATGAGCGGTCCGTGCGTAGCCCGATCTGCCCGCCGGTCAGGCTGATGGCGTCGTGTCCGGCGTGATGAATGGCCATCGCCATGAGCGCGATCGAGACCTGTTCGCCGGTGGCAAGAAGCTGGTCCATCTCGCGCCGGCTGGGTCGATCGGTGATCTGATAGGCGAGATCGATCAGCTCGTCCGTCGTCTGGTCCATCGCCGAAACGACGACGACGACCTGGCTGCCTTCGAGCTTTGCGCGGACGGCCCGGCTGGCCGCGCGGTGAATCTTCTCCGCGTTGGCCAGGCTCGTTCCGCCGAATTTCTGAACGATCAAACCCATCCGCACCCTCTCTCCCGAGGAGAGGAAAAAACCCGAATTGATTATGAACCGGCTGGACGGAAGGTCAACGCCAGATCAAGCGCCCCTCGCCGCGACGGATCACGCCGATGCGATGGACCGACTCGCCCTGTCGCTTGAGCAGCGCCGCCGCGCTTCGGGCGAAGGCGGGCCGTACGACGAGGACGTAGCCGATGCCCATGTTGAAGACCCGGTACATCTCCGCCTCCTCGACGCCCGCCTTCTGAATCAGTTTGAAGATCGGCGGGATCGGCCAGCTTCCGCGCGTGAGTTGCACGTCGCAATCCTTGGGGATGACCCGGGGCACGTTGCCTTCCAGACCCCCGCCGGTGATATGCGCCATGGCCCGCACGATGCGCTTTCGGCGATACCGCTTGAGCAAGGCGAGAACCGCTTTGACGTAGATGCGGGTCGGCCGCATCACGGCATCTGCCAACGGTTCCCCGAGATCGACCGGCAGACGATCTCGCCCCTTCAGCTTCGCTAAGGCCTTTCGCACCAGGGCGTAACCGTTGGAATGCACCCCGCTGGAGGCCAGACCGAGGACGACGTCGCCCGGTTCTACTTCACGACCGTCGATGATCCTTCGCCGCTCGACGACGCCGACGCAAAAACCCGCCAGATCGAAGTGCTTCGGTTCGTAGAGATCGGGCATTTCAGCCGTCTCCCCGCCGAGAAGCGC
>CAYMXF010000041.1:0-15945 GCA_964393935.1 uncultured Planctomycetaceae bacterium | reverse complement strand
TCCGTCTCGCGGGATCGTGTGAAGTCTCACCCTATCGCCGCGCAGGGTTCCTGTCGACGAAGGTCCGGTTGATGTGGCCGTCACCCGCATATCAAACATCCGACTTCAGACGCCACTGACGGCGACGCCGTCAAAATCCTCATTCGCACGGTCGGTGATGGAGGCAATTGAGATCCAATTCGCGGTTGAGTTGTTACGACGTATTGGGCATTTGCCACAACGAGTGGAGCGAATAAGAATAACGAGCGATCGCCCCTCGACTTCCAGAACAGCCGGACACGACTGACCAATGTCAAGAAAAACGCGGGGCCGACTATCGCCGCGAACAAGATATAACATGTTTATTGACAATAGCTTACAAAATTAAATTTGATAGTGTGCGTCAGGCGCGGCCGTCCCCGAAGTTAGCGGATTCGAGGCGCCTATGTCATTGACTGCGATACGGTTGGCCACGTTTATAGAGTTCGCGATGTGATTTTAGATCTTCGATGAGCTGCTTATCGCCGACCGGCGCAGCCAACTCAATCGCGTGATCCAGCATGGAAATTGCCTTTTCGAACTGGCCGACTTCCGCGTAGGCGGCGCCAAGTGTGTCGAGAAGATTCGGGTCTTCGTGCTCCTTCAGCGCACTAAACCGCTCGGCAAGCTTCACCGCACGGCGGCCGTCCCGAAGCCTCGAATCGGACGACGTCGCCAGGAGCCAGGCTAAGTCATTCGCCAGAATCGAATCATCATTGAATTGCTCGACTCCCTTGTTCAGGATTTCGATGGCCCTGGTGGGCTCCTTGAGCCGTAAGGCGAGCCGCGACGCCGGCAGATAGGATGCACGGAAGGCCGGCCACTTCTTGAGCAATTCCAGATAGTGTTCCAACGCTTCTTTGGACCGGCCGTTCATCTCAAGACAGTCTGCGAGTTGTTTGTGCGCCATCACCCGGTCGGGCGCAAACTCCACCGCTTTTTTGAGAGCCTCCAGCGCTTCGCCCGAGCGATTCAGGGCCTTGAGATTCATTCCCAACGTCAGGTAGGCGTCCGCCTGCTTCGGATCCAACCCCAGCGCACGCTGGGCCGCCGCAACGGCCTTCTCTCGCTCGCCCTTCATGCCGTAACACTGGGCGAGTTGCACATGAAAAATCGCGGCGTCAGGAACGAACTCGACCGCTTTTTGCAGGTTCTCGATCGCTTCGTCCTTTTTCCCCGCAAGCATAAGGACTCTCGCAAGGCCGCTTTGCGACAACAGATTCGTGGAGTCAGACGTTGCGCCTCGGCGATACAGGTCGATCGCCTCATCCAGCTTCCCCAAGTGCTCTTTGATATCCCCGAGCTTGTTGAACAACGAGGTACGGCCCTCGGGCGCGAGCTTAAGTGCTTTCAGCATCGGGTCCAGCGCCTCCTGGTACCGGCCCTGCGCGGCCATTGCCCCGCCAAGGTTCTCGAACACGATCGAATCCCGTTGCCCTAATTCTACGGCCTTCTTGAGTGATTCCTCCGCTTCCTTGTGACGCTCGAGCGTTGACAGGATCGCGCCCTTCCGGGACCACATGGTTCCATCCTTGGGGTCCTCCTCGATCAGGCGGTTGAGGATCGGAAGCGCCTCCTCGTACTTCGCCTGAGCGGCCAGCGATACGACGAGCGCACTTGCAACCAGGCGATGATCGGGCTGAAGCTTGTGGACCCGCTTCAACAGTATTTCCGCGGCCTCATGCTTTTGGTTGCGCATCGCGCCCATCGCGGTGCACATTAACTCGATTTCCTCCACGTGGTCGCGCGGGTTGTCGCCCTTGGGATCGAAATGGTCCAGCTCGCTGCCGGTCTCATACCCCTCGAGCTTGTTGGCGGAGGAAACGTAACCCAGGGCCTGAAGGGCATCCGCTTCTTCCGAGCTGGCGGTTTGGACCGTGGCGCGGCCGCAGGGAGCGGGCGGCGAATTCTGGATCAAATCCCAAAGTTGCTGCCGCATCTCCATCGGCTGATTCGCACTGAGGCCCGCACGGTTGAATAACTCAAGCGGATCCGCCTGCAAATCATACAGCTCCGGCGTCGGCGCCAGAATGTATTTCCAGTTTTGTGTCCGTAACGACCGTAGCGGTGACAAGCCGTACATCAATTGCGGCACGATCGTGTCTGAATAGCACGCCAGTTGGAGATCGCTACCAGGGTTCGACAGGAGAGGAACCAGGCTCGTACCCTGGATCTGCCCCCCTCGAGGGTTCGGAACACCCACCATCTCGAGGATGGTCGGAGCCAAGTCAACCAGCCGAACTTGGCTTTTCACCACCTGACCCGCCGGGATCAGACCCATACAACGGAGGATCAACGGCACGTGCAGCGTCGAATCGTATAAGAACGCCGCATGGGTATACTCGCCGTGCTGTCCCCGGCCTTCACCATGATCGGAGGTCAGGATGACCAATGTCTTTTCGTCCAGACCGAGCCGTGCGACCGTTTCCATCAGTTTTCCGAATTGCGAGTCGAAGTACGCAATCTCCGCAAGATACGGGTTGCTGCCTGGGAATTGGCTCGCGAACGATTCAGGCGCCGCGAACGGCCAGTGCGGATCGTAATAGTGCAGAAAGAGGAAAAACGGTTGGGGGTCGCGCGCTTTCTCCTGCAATACCTCGATGGCGCGCCCCGTGATTTCCTCGCAGTTTCGCTCCACTTTCGGCGGTGCCTGAGCCTGTTTCCCGGCCGGTCGGCTGCTCGGCGCCGCCTTTGAGGGACTGGGTACTTTAAGCAGCATCGGCGCCTCGGTGCTTCCCTTTGCCTCGGGAACATCTCCGTACTGATCGAAGCCCTGGTTGAGACCGTACTGTTGATTGAGGATTACGGTGGCGACTTCCGCGGCCGTGGCATAGCCCCGCAATTTGAGCATTTCCGCCAGCGTTAAGTTTTCATCACAAAGCCGGAAAACGCCGTTGTCGCGCGCGCCGTGCACGAACGGGTATGAACCGGTCATCATCGATGAATGCGATACGAGCGTCAGTGGTGCGGACGTAACACACCAGGCAAACCGCGTCCCCTCCGACGCGAGACGGTCGATATTCGGCGTTCGAGCTTGGGGGTGACCGTAGCACGCCAAATAGTCGGCCCGAGTCGTGTCAACGGAGATGAACAGGACATTCAGCCCCGCTCGAGCCGGAATCCGTTGATTCGGGGCGGTCGACGCGACAAGTTGTGTCGATCCGCCGGCGCCCGGCGTCGTCGTGGCGGGCGATGCCGAGGGCTCTCGCGGCTTGCACGCGATCCCTCCGAACGCCATGAGCATACCCATCGCAAAAACGATTTCAGATCCGCATCGAACCCGCAGATACTCCATATCTGTTTACACCTTCGTTAGCTCATGCGCCGATCGCAAGACCGCAATCAATTCAGTCAGCATCGCCGGCCGCCCCGCCTTGACGGAACTTTCTTCAGGGCTTGTGTTGCGCCGTGTCCAAAACCGGCATCGTGGTCGCGGCCGGCTGCGTGGTCGTGATGCCCTCGCCGATGCGAATCATCGGCGAAATCCCCTTCGCCCGCATCCCCCGGAACCCCTGAAGATTGCGCTGAAGCTGTTGGATCAACGACGGCAGTTTCATATCCTCCGCCAGTTTCAGGGCCTTCTCCGACACGCCGATCGCCTCGTCAAGGCGAAACAGCTCGCCATAGGCGAGGCCCAGCGTCCGAAGGTACTCGGGAACTTGATAGTCCGACGCCCGGCACGCCTGCTCCATCATCACCACCGCTTCGATCACCGGATCGTCGGGCCGCTTGCACAGAATCATCGCGAACGCGAGATTGTTCACCAACGATAGATGGTCCGGATGGCGCTTCAGGCCCTCGCGCATGAGCGGAATGACCTCAGCGCATTTCCCCTGTTCCATCAGGAGCGACGCCAACGCATTGCGCACGAAGCCCAGGTTCGGGTTCTTCGACAGTCGGTCCTTGAAGATGCCGATCGCTTCATCCGCGCGTCCGGCCTGGCTCATCGCGCTGGCGAGTTGCTCGGCGACGGACTGATCGGAGGGGCGGACCATGGCCGCACGAAGCAAATATTGCACCGCTTTTTGCGGCTGGCCCCGCGACAAATACAAGCGGCCGAGCCACGTGAGGGCTCCGTAGTCGTCCGGACACGCCTTGAGGGCCTTCTCCAGGCTGTCGATGGATTTCTCGTACTCCCCGGCGTGGGCATAGATTCGTCCGAGAGGGACCAGCGGGAACGGAATATCCGGATGGATCTGGAGGCAACGCTCGAGTACCTGACGCGCTTTTTCAAAGTCCTTCGTCTGCACGAGGAAGGTCGCCAACGTGCGAAGCGCCATGTAGAAATCCGGCGCGTCCTCAATGATCTTTTCGAGGTATTTGGCCGCCGCCTGGGGGCCTTCACGCTCGTAGACATCGTACGAACTGTCGACGCGCATGATCAAGGGCATGACCTTTTTCGGATCGGGAAGCGAACCGGCCCCCGGAACCAGCGGCCCGCCGCCTCCCCCGGCATAGCCCAGCGCCTGAAGCTGCTGGATCTCTTCCGACGTCAACTGTTCGGTCGTGGCGAGGTACCCCCCTTTTGCAAGGTCGTTGTCGTAAAACGCGGCCAGAAGACCCTTCAAGCGCTCGGCCACGTCCGCGTGTTCCGTGATGATGTTCTTTTCCTCGTCGGGATCCACGCTGACGTCGTAAAGCTCCGGATCGGGTCCGTAGATGTACTTCATCGGCCCTTCCAGCACGGCCATCTGCGGGGCGACCGCGCATTCATTCAGTCCTTCGAGCGTATCGGAAAAGATCGCTCGCGGCGCCGTCGAAGGCGGTTGCGTCAAATCCTCGCCGTCAAACTTCAAGGACGCGTCGACGCCCAGGAGCGACAATAGGGTGGGCATCACGTCGACCGCGGAGACCGCCCTGCGGATGTGAACCCCTCTGCCCAGCTTTTGCCCGCAGCTCATGATCAAAGGAACGCGAACCGTGGAATTGTAGACGAAAAACCCGTGAGTCAATTCCATGTGCTGGAGCATGCCCTGCCCGTGGTCGCCGATCACCACGACCATCGTCTGGTCCAGTACGCCTCGCTCTTCCAATACCTTGAGGAGGCGGCCGATCTGTGAATCGGCGAACGCGATCTCGCCGTCATAGAGAAAGCCCTTGTATTTTTCCGCGAATTCCGGCGGCGGCGTATACGGCTGATGGGGATCGAAAAGATGCACCCATGCGAAGAACTTCTTGTCCCCCGTCTTCCGCAGCCACTCGATGGCGCGATCGGTCGTGACGCTGCCGAGCCGCTCGGGCATGAGCTGGGCAATCGACTCCGAAGTCACCTCCAGGTAGTCGTCGTAAAAAGAAAAACCTTGGCCGAGCCCGAAACGCGAATCCACGACATATGCGGAAATGAACGCTCCGGTCTGGTATCCTTGCTGGGATAAGACCTCCGCCAGCGTCGTTTGATCGTCCGAAAGCCGCGTGAATCCGTTCGCCCGGGCGCCGTGGTGGTAGGGATACAATCCCGTCAGGATCGAGCCGTGAGACGGCAGCGTCGTGGAGGCGGGCGAAATCGCCGCGGAGAACAACACGCCGCCCGTCGCCAACCGATCCAGATGGGGCGTTTCAATCGACTTGTTCCCATAACAGTGAAGTCGATCGGCTCGCGTCGTATCCAAGGTAATCAAGAGAACGTTGCTCCCCGCCAGGGATCCCTTCGCTGACGGCACGTAATCCGCCTCTTTCATTCCTTCCGGCGCCTCAAGCGGCGTCGACCGAAGCGCTTTCATGCGCAACATCCACTCCGGAGGAACGTCAAAAAACCAGCGGATGGAAAGGAATAAAACCGCGGTACCGATGAGCCCGAGGCCCATCACCCACTGCCACCATGCGCGAGGCCGTCTGCGAACAGCAGGTTTACGTTCCCCCGTGAACTGATCTGACATCCAAAACGACCCCGACGGCCTGAAACCTATTAAGAAAACCTATGGCGGAAGTCTATCCGAGCAAGACAGGGGCTACAACTGATGCGAGGAAGCAATCCTCTGAGGCACGGACTTCCCCATTCGTTCCTGAATCGTCGCTCATATCTAGAGCGGTTTTATACTTGCTTGTGGTGGCCGGGCGGCCCCTCTGCCGGCGTAAAGCGTGAAAGTAGGCTTCTCCTCCCCCCCTTAACGGGGGCCTGCACACTCAAACGTGAAGAGTTCAAGCTTCAAGTTTAGATATCCTTGGAGTCGTTGAACCCATTCACGCTAAACTTCTCAAAACGGCCTCTACTTGAGGGCTTTGAGAGAAGTAACAAAAAAAGCTGCTCCGGCACATAAAGGCCGGAGCAGCTTGAAGAAATCCTATTAGGTTTTGGACGAGTTGCGATCGACTTCTAATTTCTTGCCGATCCCAACATGCCTCAACAACAAATTAGGCCTTGACCTTGACCTTACGGCGATGCAGAAAGAGAATACCGCTGAGGCCGAGGAGGACCGCCGTGGTCGGCTCTGGTTTGCCGCCGAGGGCCATATGGAAGTTTCCGATATACCTGGTGGGTGCTCCACCTGCCGTGAAAGCGGTCTGGTAGCCCAAATTCGAGGGAGCAGCGCCCAAGCCGGTAATATTGTACGCAGGGTTAAGCGTGCCGCCCGCTATCCAGCCGTCGCCGCTACCAATGAATGGGGAGGCGTTCGCACAATTATCACCACCAACGTTACCATAGAGGCCACCAGGAGCGAGGTTGCCACGCTGATTGCCGCCCAGGTCGGAGCCAGCAGCAGGCGAACAAGCTGCATGAGGAATTCCCCAGCGATCTACTCCGCCACGAAGGCGGTACGCCGCGCCAGCCTGAAAACCAACCCAAATGTCACGAATCCCGACCGTGTTGACTTTTGCGAGGTTTATTGAGAAGAGACCCAACGTATTGGCGGGGAGGGTGACCCCGAAAATGGCGGTCGAGTTGAATTGGGTCGTAGTTAGAAAACTACCGATATGCGGACGCCCACCGCTGGTGTTCGTGTTTCGGTAGAAGGCGATGTTCATCGGCACGGTTCCCGTAAGAGTGGGGCGCGTGTCAAAGACGATATGCATTGACGAAATGTTGGTCGCACCGTCCTTTAACTGCAGGTTGTTGAACACCGCGCCTGACTGGGGGTTCATAGTGAACTGATATAGCAGATCGTCAGGAGCGGCCAAGGAAGCGCCGACTCCGCCCATGTTGTCATACTGGTGGGTTGGATCGCCCGCAGCATAGATGCCTGGGGTTCTGCCTGCAGTGAGGCTTATTTGGATAGGCACCGTGTTATCGGTAACCAGCTCCGGGACCAACCCCGCGAACGTCGGCGCCGTAACCAAGGCCACCAAGGCTGCAATCATCAAAAACTTCTTCATAAACACTTCCTCCTGTCCTTTCTCGCATCCGGAGAAGCCTTCAACGCCAACTCTTAGTCATCCGGAAACCACCGGCTCGCGTTGAATTGCTTTCAATCCCTCTGCTTTTTTCCTAAATTCCCATTTCTCCCACAGAAAACAATATTGAGCGATTTGGATGCCGACACCTTGAACCACTAATCCCGGATTCGTGCGGTAGGCTTCTTTGGCTATCCCTCGCTCTACTTTCCCAAACCAAACGATCCTGGGCACGCCTCTCTAAGATGTGCCCTCCTATACAATAACCAGTTCTACCAGAAAGCAGGGGGGCATGTCAAGGGTAGGGGAGCATTATTTCATCAAAAAAAACTGCTTCAAACGCTTGTCCCATAGAGGTCCAGATTACGTTGTGCCGGTCCGAAAAGGGTACCCGCTGGCTTTCCAGGTACCTCTATGCAGGTGACAGCGTTTGTAAGGCCCTCCAAAAAAACACCTTAAATGAAGAAAACCCCACCTTGCACCGGAAAGACCCTGATTTAAGGACTATGCCTTGCCTGCTCGGTGCCAACGATTTGGAGCGAGGGCTGGATCGGACGGGGTCCGGATTCGTGGTAGAATCTGGTCCAAAAGACCTGCCCATGACTCGCTTCAAACTTACCACTGAACTGGTTCCCGCCGGGGATCAACCCGCCGCAATCAAGGCCATCATCGATGGTTACGACAAGAAAACTCGGAAATTCCAAACGCTCCTGGGAGTGACCGGTTCCGGGAAGACGTTCTCGATGGCCCACGCCATCGCCACCCTAAACCGCCCTACATTGGTCATTTCCCATAACAAAACCCTGGCGGCCCAGCTCTACGAAGAGTTCAAGGAACTCTTTCCTTATAACGCTGTCGAGTACTTCGTCAGCTACTACGACTACTACCAACCGGAAGCGTATATCCCCGCCCGGGACATCTACATTGAGAAGGACTCATCCCGAAACGACGACCTGGACCGCCTCCGCCTGGCGGCGACCAGCGCCGTCGTCTCCCGCCGCGACACCATCGTCGTGGCCAGCGTTTCCTGCATTTTCGGTTTAGGCTCACCGGACGAATACAAAGCCAGCGTCATCAATCTCGTGGTTGGGCAGACGGCCCCGCGCGACGACCTGCTTCGCCGGTTCGTCGCCCTTCAGTACACCCGGAACGACGTGGACCTCCAGCGGGCCAACTTCCGTGTCCGCGGCGACGTGATTGAGCTGTATCCGGCCTACGAGGAGTTGGCCTACCGCATCGAACTCTTCGGCGACCAGATCGAAAGGATGGCGACGATCAACCCCCTCACCGGGACCGTCCTTGAAAAGCACGATCAACTCTACATCTATCCGGCGGTTCACTACGTCATGCCCGAAGAGCGAATCGAGGAAGCGGTCGCCGGGATCAAGGCTGAACTCGATGAACGCCTCCAATACTTCCGCCGTCAGGGCAAGCTCCTCGAAGCCCAGCGGCTCGCCGCCCGCACAAAATACGACATCGAGATGATCCTGGAGGTCGGCTACTGCTCCGGCATCGAGAACTACTCCCGGCATCTCGTCGGATCGCCGCCGGGGGCCAAGCCCTACACGCTCGTGGACTACTTTCCCAAGGATTTCCTGCTGATCGTCGACGAGTCGCACGCGACGATCCCCCAGGTCGGGGCGATGTACAACGGCGATCGTGCCCGCAAAGAAGTCCTCGTCGAGCACGGCTTCCGGTTGCCGAGCGCGCTCGACAATCGCCCCATGAAATTCGAGGAATTCGAGTCGATGTGGGACCAGGTGCTGTTCGTCTCGGCGACGCCGGGGCCCTACGAACTCAAGAAGTGCGGCGGCGAAGTCATCGAGCAGGTCATCCGCCCCACCGGTCTCCTTGATCGCATCATTATCGTCATACCGGCACGCGGCCAGGTGCCCGATCTGCTGCTCCAAATCCAGGCCCGTACCGCCGCCGGCGAACGGACGCTCGTGACGACGTTGACGAAGCGACTCGCCGAGGATCTGGCCGCCTATATCCAACAAGCAGGGATCAAGGGGGCGTATTTGCACAGCGAGATTGACACCCTCGAGCGCGTTCAAGTCCTGCGCGAACTGCGCGACGGCAAGTACGACGTCCTCGTCGGCGTCAACCTGCTCCGCGAAGGGCTCGACCTGCCCGAGGTCTCGCTCGTCGCCATCCTCGACGCCGACAAGGAGGGCTTCCTCCGCAGCGCGACCAGTCTCATCCAGACGATCGGCCGCTGCGCGCGCAACGTGAACGCGGAGGTCTATTTCTACGCCGACAAGGTCACAGCGGCGATGCGGCAGACCATGGACGAGACCACCCGCCGCCGCGCTCTACAGGAGGCCTACAACAAGGAACACGGCATTACCCCCGAGACCGTGAAAAAGGCGATCCGCCGGGGTCTGGAGGATCAAATTTCCGCCAGGCGCACCGCTCGGGAGGCCATCCGTGCGAGCGAGGAAAGTTTCGATCTGACCGAATCCATCACCGACTTGGAGCGACAGATGTTCGAGGCCGCCGAGGCCCTGGAGTTCGAAAAGGCCGCCCAAATCCGCGACCGAATCCGTAGGCTCAAGGATTCTCCCCTGCTTCTGCCGCTCGCCCCTCCAAATGAACGAAGCAGCAAGACCGACGAGCCCGTTTTGAGCACCGGCCCGCCCCGGCGTGAAAACCGCCACAGAGGCGACGCCACTCGAAACCCCGCTTCGCCGTAACGACAACCTCCTGCCGCCAAAGAGGTTGGCCGCCAGGTCGGTCCTTGACAAAAAGTCCGCTTGGGCATACATTGCAGGGCTTGGCCAAGGGTAGCGTTGACTCGCAGGGTGCCGTATCCGGCATGTCGATCCATCCGCGTCGCGCGATGGATGGCCCGCTGCAATATAGATGGTATGAAGACGAGGTAAAGTCATGGTCCCGGCAAGACGGTCCTCCAAGTCGATGAAGCGATCGCGCAGGGCGCATCATGCCCTGCGCCCGCTCAATCTCTCCGCGTGTCCGCGCTGCGGCACGGCCAAGCTGCCCCACCGCGCCTGTGGCAACTGCGGATACCACACGTCCAAAGTGTCCATCGAGATCAAGACCGAGGAGAAGTAATCCCGATCATGCGGATCGCGATCGATGCCATGGGAGGCGATCATGCGCCCGCCCAAATCGTGCGCGGCGCCGTGGAAGGTCTCGCCTATCTCGGCCCCGGCGACGAATTGATCTTGCTCGGCCGCGAGGAGATCATCGCCGCGCACCTGCCCGGCGACTCCGCCATCCGCCGCCGTATCGGCGTACACCACTGCTCCGAAGTGATCGAAATGGACGATTCGCCTGTGGAGGCGATTCGCCAAAAAAAAGATTCGTCCATTGCCGTCATGGCCAAGCTGGCCGCTGAAAAACAGGTCGACGCCGTCATCAGCGCCGGCAACACGGGGGCCTGCGCCGCCGCCTGCCAACTCAAGATGCGCACCCTCGGCAGCGTTCAGCGCCCCGGCATCGCCGTCATCATCCCCTCGTTTTCAGGCCCGCTGACCATGTGCGACGTCGGCGCCAACATATCCCCCAAACCGCATCATCTCCTGCAATATGCCCAGATGGCGAGTGTCTATGCCGAAACGATCCTGAAGATTCACCGCCCGCGAGTCGGCCTGCTCTCCATCGGCAGCGAGGAAGTCAAGGGAAACCCCCTGGTCAAGCAAACGCGCGAACTCATCAAACAGGATGCCTCAATTAACTTCATCGGTAACGTCGAAGGCCGGGACCTTTTTGCCGGCGCGTGCGAGGTCGCTATCTGCGACGGTTTCGTCGGCAACGTCGTGCTCAAGCTGACCGAGGGCCTCGCGGATGGGCTGTTCAAGACCATCAAACGCGAGATCGTCTCCGAGCGGCCGGACCTGGTCAAGGATTTCGAACCCGTCATCAAGGCCGTCTGGACGCGTCACGACTACAGCGAATACGGCGGCGCCCCGCTGCTCGGCGTCGACGGCGTTTGTATCATTTGTCATGGCAGCAGCGACCACCGCGCCATTAAGAACGCCGTCCGCGTCGCGGCCGAGTACATCAAGGCCAACCTCAACGAGATCATCACGGGACGCCTCACGGAGGAGGCCGTAAATGCCTAATCGGTTGGGAGTCAAAATCAGCGGGACGGGCCGCGCGCTACCCGACAAGGTGCTCCCCAACCAGTTCTTCATTGATCGCCTGGATACGACGGATGAGTGGATTCGCGAGAGAACCGGCATTCTCGAGCGCCGCATCGTCGTCGAAGGCGAGTCGACGGCCACGCTGGCCACGGCGGCCGCGAAGAAGGCCCTCGCCGACGCCAAAATGTCCCCCACCGACATCGACATGATCATCGTGGCGACGATCACCCCCGAGTGCTTTTTCCCGTCGACCGCCTGTTTCGTCCAGCAGGCCCTGGGCGCACCGCCCGTGCCGTCCTTCGATCTGGCCGCGGCCTGCTCGGGTTTCATTTATGCGTTCATGAACGCCACCTTTTTGCTCCAGGGCGGCCACTACCGAAACATACTGATCATCGGCGCCGAGACGATGTCGCGCATCACCGATTACGAGGATCGCAGCACCTGCATCCTCTTCGGCGACGGCGCCGGCGCCGCCGTTCTTTCCGCCACAAACGACCCAAACGGTCCCGCCGTCCTTCACTACAAGCTGAACGCTGAGGGCTCGGGCACCACCATGCTCACGGTCCCGGCCGGCGGTTCACGCGTTCCGGCCTCGATCATGACCGTCAACGAACGGCTCCACTACATCAAGATGCAAGGCCGCGAGGTCTACAAGCTCGCGGTCAAGCGAAATCTGGAGTTGATCGACACGGCCCTCTCGGAATCAGGAATCTCCGTCGAGGACATTGCCATCGTCATCCCTCATCAATCCAACCTGCGCATCATCGAATCCGCCCGGCAACGGCTCGGACTCTCGCAGGATCGGGTCTTCACCAACATCCAGCGCTACGGCAACACGTCCGCGGCGTCGATCCCGTTGGGCCTCGATGAGTGTCGTCAATCCGGGCGGATTAAGCCCGGCGATTTGGTCCTATTGGTCGCGTTCGGCGCCGGCCTGACGTGGGGCTCCATTCTGATACGAATCTGATTCTCGATGAACGGCGGAAAGGAAGCCGCGTACCCCAAAATTAAAGGTGATGAACTTGGGCAAGACTGCAATTATTTTTCCAGGGCAAGGCGCTCAACACTGCGGCATGGGCAAGGATGTCGCCGCGGCGTCGGAAGCGGCGCGCTCTGTATTCACCCGCGCAAACGAAATCCTCGGTTCGGATATCGCGGCCCTCTGTTTCGACGGCCCGGCCGAAAGACTGAATGGCACCGACATCCAGCAACCTGCTATCTTCGTAACCTCCGTGGCGATCTGGAAAGCGATGGAGGCCAAAGGCCTGGCACTCGACCTCGCCCCCCAGGCGATGGCCGGCCTGAGCCTCGGTGAATACACGGCCCTCCACTTGGCCGGTTGGCTCAACTTCGACGATAGCCTCCGGCTCGTAGCCCAGCGGGGCCGCCTCATGCAGGCCGCCGCGACCCAATCTTCCGGTGGAATGGTCTCGGTCATAGGTCTTGACGAGGACAAAACCGTGGCACTCTGCCGGGAAGCCTCCAAAGGAGAGCCTTTGAGCCCGGCGAACTTCAACTGTTCGGGGCAGATCGTCATCTCCGGGGCTAAAACGGCCTGTCAAAGGGCTCTAGAGCTGGCCGAAAAGCACGGAGCCCGGGCCGTCGCCCTAGACGTTGCCGGGGCCTTTCACTCGGAACTTATGGGACCCGCCGTAGCTGGGCTTGAAAAAGCCTTGTCGAATGCCACAATCGACCACGGGAGGATTCCTGTAGTCTCAAACGTCTCTGCCCGCTATCATGGCGACCCGAATAGCGTTCGGATCCTGCTGCGGGAGCAGGTGGCTAAACCCGTCCGTTGGCAGGCCTCGATCGAAGGACTGATCGCCCAAGGGTTTGATCGGTTTGTCGAGGTAGGACCAGGCCGCGTCCTGACGGGACTGATGCGAAGAATCAATCGTTCGGTGGCGGCGCTCAACTTCTCGACGGCCGCCGCCATCGAAAAAGGAATGGGATAACCGCGCATGGCGGACCTTGTTGATAAAGTGGCGATCGTGACCGGCGGTTCGCGCGGCATCGGTCGAGCGACCAGCCTGGCCCTCGCGCGCGAAGGTGCGACGGTCGTCGCCTGTGCTCGAAATGCCGAACGGCTTTCCGCGCTGTCCGCGGAGGCCGCCGATCTTCGTTGTCTCGGCAAGATCGTCGCTCGGACGTGTGACGTCACCGAAGGCGATCGGCTCGAAAAATGGGTGGACGACGTCGTCGCCGATTTCGGCCGCCTGGATATCCTCGTGAACAACGCCGGCATCACTCGCGACGGGCTGATCATGAACATGACCGACGAACAGTTTGACGAGGTGATTGACACGAACCTGCGCGGCGTTTTCCTCATGACCCGCGCCGCCGCGAAGCACATGGTTCGCGCTCGCTGGGGACGCATCGTGAACATTACGAGCATCTCCGGCATGATGGGCAACGGCGGCCAATCGAATTACGCGGCCAGCAAGGCCGGCGTCATCGGCTTTACGAAATCGGTCGCCAAGGAATTGTCCCGTCGGGGCGTCACCTGCAACGCCGTCGCCCCCGGCTTTATCAATACCGACATGACCAACGTCCTGTCCGAGAAGGTCAAGGAACAAGTCCGTCCGCTGATTCCGCTCCAACGGTTCGGCGAGCCGGATGAGGTCGCCGCCGCGATTGCGTTTCTCGCCTCGCCGGCGGCCGGCTACATCAACGGCCACGTCCTCGTGGTGGACGGTGGACTGCACATGTAGCGCGGGAGAGGGAAACGACTTCGCCGCACCCGCCGGAATCGGGCGGCGACAGGCCCGCGATGGGCATGGCAAAATGAGTGGTCCTTTTGAAGGGAGACGCGAGTGGCAGTGGCAACATCTGAAGAGATCAAGGAAAAAGTCATCAAGATCGTCAGCGACCAGATGGGCGTCGAGAAGTCCGAGATCAGCATGGAGACCTCGTTCGTCAACGATCTCAATGCCGACTCTCTGGACACCGTCGAACTCGTGATGGAATTCGAAGACGAGTTCGAGCTTTCGATCCCCGACGAGGAAGCTGAGAAAATCCAGACCGTCGGCGCTGCGGTGGAGTACATCACAAAGGCCCAAGGCACAAAGGGCCAATAGCGCGCCCTGAGACAGTGTCTCTCCGCCGCGAGGTTCCTCCGAATGTCGAATCGCCGACGCGTGGTCATCACAGGCATGGGCGTGGTTTGCCCGCTCGGGAATGCAGTGGATGTGTTTTGGGAGCGGCTCGTCGCCGGCGAAAGCGGCATCGCGCCGGTTCAGAGCTTTGACACCACGAACTTCGATGTTCGCTTCGGCGGCGAGTGTCGGGAATTCGACCCCCTCCAACGGCTGGATCGCAAGGAAGTCAAACGACTCGATCGTTTCGCCCAGTTGGCCCTCGTGGCCGCGCTGGACGCCTTCAAGGATTGCGGCCTGGAAAAAGGCGCCGGCGACCCGACCAAGTTCGGCGTCATCACCGGCTCCGGCATCGGCGGACTCCTCGAATTGGAAGAGCAGTGCCTGCGCCTCCATCGCAAGGGCCCCGACAAAGTCTCCGCCTTCACCATCCCCAAGCTCATGGTCAACGCGGCAAGTGGAAATATCTCCATCGCCCTTGGCGCCAAGGGCCCCAACACGGCGGTCGGCACGGCCTGCGCCTCGGCGACCAACGCCATGGGCGACGCCCTCTTCGCCATCCGGCGCGGCGACGCCGATGTCATGATCACCGGCGGCTCGGAGGCCGCTCTCACCGGCCTCGGCTTGGCCGCTTTCGCCGCGATGAAAGCCCTCTCCACCCGCAACGACGAACCGACCAAGGCCTCGCGTCCGTTCGATCGCGACCGCGACGGTTTCGTCATGGGCGAAGGCGCCGGCATCTTCGTCTTCGAGGAATACGAACGGGCCAAGAAGCGCGGTGCGAAAATCTATGGCGAAGTGCTCGGCTTCGGCATGAGCGGCGACGCCAACCACATCACCCAACCCGACGAGCAAGGGCGAGGCGGCGCGGCGGCGATGCGATCCGCGCTGGCCGACGCCGGCGTTTCTCCCGAAAAAGTCGATTACATCAACGCCCACGGCACCGGCACGCCGCTCGGCGACGTCGCCGAAACCGTCGCGATCAAATCCGTCTTCGGCCCGCACGCGAAAAATGTCCGCATCAGCAGCACCAAGAGTTCGATCGGCCACCTGCTCGGCGCCAGCGGCGGCGTCGAACTCGTCGCCACGATCATGGCGATCCGCAGCGGCGTCATCTCCCCAACGATCAATCTCGAAAACCCCGGCGAAGGCTGCGACCTCAACTACACGCCGCTGAAGCCGCAGGACGCCCGCATCCACATCGCCATGAGCAATTCCTTCGGCTTCGGCGGTCACAACGCCTGTATCGTCGTCGGTAAACTCTAACGTTTGGTCCGACTCTTTCTTTTCCGGTATGATGGCGCACATGAGTTGCCGACACGACGGCCCGTTGTGGACGGGGGCGGCGCTGGAAGCGGCAGAGTTCCCCGACGCAAGTCGGCAAACCGCGAAAG
>CAYMXF010000040.1:7584-18302 GCA_964393935.1 uncultured Planctomycetaceae bacterium | reverse complement strand
CGTCGCGGCACGTCCCCGAGGCCGGTGAACGGGGAGAGTTCTTCGCCCTGATCCTGTTTTCTCTCGCCGGCGTGATGCTCGTGTCGATCGCCAACGACTTGATCTTGCTGTTCCTGGCGTTGGAGTTGGTCAGTGTCCCGACCTACATTCTCGTCGGTCTCTCACGTCGCGATATCCGCGCACAGGAAGCGACCGGCAAGTATTTTTTCCTCGGAGCGATGGCTGCGGCGATGACGCTCTACGGCTTCTCCTTCCTCTATGGCACGTCCGGCACGACGCAGCTCTTTTCGAGCGATGCCGCGCCGGCGTCGATCGCCGCCTATTTCGCCCGGCCCTCGAATGCCGCCGATCGCCTGATGACCCTCGGTTTGATCCTGGCGATGGCCGGTCTGGCCTTCAAGATCGCCGCCGTCCCGCTGCACTTCTACGTCGCGGACGTATACCAAGGGGCCGCGTCGCCGGTCACAGGATTGCTCGGGTTCGTTCCGAAGTTCGCCGGTCTGCTCGCCCTCATTCGCCTGTTGTCGCTGCGCGGCTGGGAATACAACGACGCTCTTTTCTGGCTCCTCTGGGCGATCGCCGCCGCGACCATGACCGTCGGCAACACCCTGGCGCTGATGCAAAACAGCGTCAAGCGGATGCTCGCCTATTCCAGCATCGCACACTCCGGCTACATGCTCGTCGGGCTTCTCGCCGGCCCCGGCCGAACGGACAGCGCTTCAAGATCGCCGCTTTCCAGCGGAATCGGCGCGATGATCTTCTACATGACCGTCTATGGCGTCATGAACCTAGGCGCGTTCGCCTGTCTATCGTTCTTCCGAAAGCCGGGCACGGACGACGAGGAGGACTCCGCCGATTCTCTGGACGACCTCGCCGGCGCCGCCGTGCGAAACCCCTGGGCGTGCCTCGCCCTGGCGATCTGCGTGCTCAGCCTCATGGGCCTGCCGCCGACCGGCGGTTTCTTCGGCAAGCTCTACGTCTTCAGCGCCGCGCTGTCCGCATCCGCGGGGACGGAGCGGCAAACGGCGATGATCGTGCTCGTCGTCATTGGCGTGCTCAACTCGGCGATAGCAGCGGCGTATTATCTCCGCATTATCGGCGCGTGTTACCTCCGAAAACCGTCGACTGAACATGCGGCGCTGACGACTTCCACATGCCCCGCCCTGCGAATGTCGCTGGTGCTTTGCGCCGCGTTCCTACTGGCGGTCTTCTGGCGGCCCGGCTTGCTCTTCGAACAGGCCAAACTGGCGACCGCGCAGGTCCGCACCGTCGCCGGCCACCTTCCTTCCACCCCGGCGACAGCGGAATCTCCCGCTTCGATGACGACCGGCGGGTCTTGACACTCTCCCGACTCCTGACGGACAATCACGCTCGGCGTCGGCCCGTGTCGGGCCGGCGACGTCGTGGGCCTTAACGGAGAATTGATATGCGTATGCGAATGACTCTCCTTTCCGCGGCAATGCTCGCCGTTCTCTCGGCCGGCTGCATGAGCCCGATCTGCGGCACCTGGACCGGCAGCGGCCCGGCCAGCGCCGACAACCCGATCGGCGCCGTCTCGTTTTGCCACGACGGCACCTTTACGGCGAACGCCGACTATGGCAGCGGCAAGACCCACGCCATTTCGGGCTGTTACAAAATGACCGGCGACAAGCTCATGCTCTGCATGAAAGACGAGAAGCGGGAGTACGGCGCGAAGATCGCGGGCGACTGCCTGGAATTGACCCACAAGGATAAGGCTCAAAAGCTCTGCCGGATGAAGGGTTGCGCAAGCTGCTCAAAGTGTTGCGCGGCCGCAAGTTGCAAGGACAAGAAGTAGCAGTTTACGGCGGCAGGACGCGGCTGATGAGGACCGGTCCGTTCTGCTTGCCCGTCGGAAAAATCTGGCTGACGAGCACCGACGTCTTGAACTCCTGATCGGCCAGCAGGGTGCTTGCGGTACCGGTGGAGTCCATCAGGTCCGCGACGTCCGCGACGTGATTCAGCCCGAGCAGATGGCCGGCTTCGTGGGCCGCGACGTTCCCGATGGCGATCCCGATGCCTTCAGCCGTCGGATGCGGAAAGAACGGCTTGTCGAAGTCGTTCGTAAAGACGATGCCGTCGTCGCACTGATTGCGATTGCTCTGATCCACGCTTTGGGCGACGCCGAATTTCAAATCATTCGAGCCGCCGAAGTAGATCGTGCTCTTGCAGTCCGTGGGCGGAGCCGGATCGTCGCTGGTCACGATTTGGATGTGAAATCGTGTATAGTTCTGCCGCAGGGTCTCGACAATCTTGGCTTTGATAACGCTCGTCTGGCCCGCATAGCCGGCATCGATGTCCGCCGCATCGAACGCACCGACCGTGATCGGTCCGCCTTCACTCGGGATGGTCACCGTACCGCCGTTGAAGTTGAGCAACATGTACTGCGCCCCTGGGGTCGGGATCACCTGCCCCCGAAGAATCCGTACCGTCCCCTCGTACGAACCCGGCTCTTGGTACTTCGAGACGCACAAATAGAAACGCGGGCTGCCCTCCCGTACGATTTCGTCGATCGCCGAGTCGATCCGGCTGGGGTAATTCACGTCGTCGTTCAAAGCAAACAACTCTTCGTTGGCGTCGAATAGGGCCGCGATCGGGTCAAGCGCGCTGCCCGCGGCCGGTTGGATGGCGACGATGATCTCATCGCCCGCGCTGACCGGGCCGAGGTCGTAGACGTCGAACTTCTCGCCGGAAAGCGACGAGGCGAGCATGACCTTGCCCTCATCGTCCAACTTCAACGACGTGGCCGACGGGAAGTCGCCGCCGATCGGGCCGCCCGGTGGCAGGCCGTCTCCGGGGAGGGTGGTGCAACCGGCCAGCGCTATGAGCGTCCAAAAGGCGGTCATCCGCCGAAAAGACAAAACGGGCACGTAACGATTGCGATTCTTCATGGGTTCCCACAGGCAAGGCGAGGGGGTCGGGACCATACCGGATAGATCGGCGGACCTTGGGGGCAAGTGTCGTCTTCCCCCTACGGACTAAGTATTGTGTTTTTAACCCCGCCAGTCAAGCCAAGGGCGGCCGATAAGGCATCTGACCCCCATTCTTGACACGCCAAGCGGGTCTGAAATAATCCCCCTGGGTCCGGACGAGGAAATCGAACGGCTCGAACGGACGGACCCCGATCGGGCGAAAGCCCCTAACCGGAGCGGTCACACCCGCCCATTTTCGAAAGGACGACTCCATGGATATCAAGAAGCTCGCGTTTAACGGAATCAAGGCCACCGCCGTCGCCGCCCTGATCGGCGGCAGCGCGCTCGTCGCCTCCACCACCGGCGGCTGCGCCGAGAAGAACACGGGCGCCTGCTGCGAGAAGAAGTGCGGCGGGGACAAGAAGTGCGGTGGGGACAATAAGTGCGGCGGCGAGAAGAAGACCGACGCCCCAAAGAAATAACCGCGCGGACTCGTCTCATCGGACGATCTGTAACCTCATCGGGGTCGCCTTGCCCATCGGCGTGGCGGCCCTTATTTTGTTTGTTGAAACAGAGTACCGTGCGCCATCCGGGCGGAGAGAGAGTTCTGGTGGAGCGATGTGAAAGTTGCAACCGGGATGATTGACCCATTGCTAAATATCTTGCGGCGGGATGGCAATCAAATCTGCGCCTTGACGTCGAGTTGGTGGGCCTTGCGGCCGCCGCGCGTTGTGCGGGCTTCGCCGCGCTCGCCGGAGAGCAGGGTCTTGGCCAATTGAACCGCGCGATCGACCAGGTCGGCCGCGCCTTCACGCAGCTCCTTGCTGTCCATCACATAGCGCACATTACGTTCCATGTCCTCGGCCGACCAGCCGCGCGAATGGGCGATGTAGGGGAACGGCGGCATGTGGCAGCCGAGTTCGGCGAAGAAACCGAGCATCTGACCGGCGACGGCCTGAACGTTGTCCTGACCGCCGGTGATGATGAACGCCGCCACCTTGTTGTGCATCAGCACCTTGTTGGCGATGGTGATCTGGTTTTGGATGCAGTTCATCCGCTCGACCATCTTGTAATAGAGGCTGCTGGCGGAGCCCCAGCGGATCGGCGTCGAGACCAGAATCACGTCGGCCCAGTGAACGACGGCCTCGTATACCTGTTCCAGTTGGTCGGAGGGGTCCATCTGCGTGATCGAACAGGGCCACGTGCAGGCGCGAGAACTCTTCGAGTAATAGCCTTCGCAATGGCGGAACTTGAGGTCGTTCATTTTGATGAGACGCGTTTCGACCGCCAGGTCCCCTTTGGCGTGCTGAATCGCGCAATCGAGCAGGGCGTCGGAGGTTGAATACCGAGGGTTGGCGGCATCCATCGCGGTCGTCGAGATGCCGACGACGCGAACAGGCCCGTCCTGACGATCCACCGGGCGAGCCAGCGGATGGGCGGGATGCGGCGCACGGGTGCGCTTGCTGGCGGGTTCGGTATTGACCCAAAGATGACCGCCCTCGACCTTGGTGTCGTGGCGCGGGACGGCGTCTACTTCAAAGCCCGGCTCGCCGAGGCCCGTTTGGCAATGAAACTTCCAATTGTGCCAGGGGCAAACGATGTATTCGCCGTCCAGCTTTCCATCACCAAGCGGGCCGCCGACGTGATTGCACACCCCGGAGACCGCGCTGAACCGGTCGTTGAGACAGGAGAGAGCGATCTTCGTCCGGCCGACCATGATCTGCTGGAGCGGCCGCTTCGCCAAAACGTCCGTAGGGCCGAGGTCAACCCAGTTTTCGGTAGGCATTTGGCAAAGCTCCCGCGTCATCAACCCTTGTTGTAATAGAACCGCTCGAAGACGACCTTTTCGTTCTTCCAACGCCGTACGGCGACCTGTGCAAGTTGCGACCGTTGGCCGTTTCGGAACGTCAGGTCGAAGAGCCACTCAGAAAACGCGACATCGCCGCTGACCGCGCTGTTCACCAGCTTTATGGAATGCACTTGCCCGATCGAATCGACGAAGGCCTGCTCCCGTACACGATTCGCCGATTTGCCGGCGCAGGGGGGGTCGTTGTTCTCCTGCATGACGATATCGTCCGCGTAGAATTCATCGAAGGCAGCCATGATCCCGCCTTTTTGGATGATGGCATTCAGATCCGCCTCAGTTTTGGTTATGTTTGGATTCATTTCTTACGCTCCTTTCTTTCGAGAGGGGTAGATTGTATCAATCCGCCAGCGAATCGACACGCCGGTTTCAAAGAGGACGTGCCGTAGAAGCCGGCGTGGCGGCGCGGCGGCCCCTGCTTTGTTCTCCTGGTTTCCGAATCCTTCAGCCGCGAAGTGAGCCTGGCTGACCACCGCCCCCGGCCAATCTCGGCTTGAGTCCGGAGCGGCAGCGCGTTATACTGGGGTAAAGTAGGGGTGATCTCAACCCCTAGGCGCTGCCATGGAAAGAACCGGCGATAGGCGCCGCTCTCGCACGACCATGAAGAGATCGCATCTTTCCGGGGACGGAACGATGACCCCATGTAAACGACGACGCCGAGTCCGCCAATGCGGCACGCTGGCCGCATGGCTTTTGACGGGGCCGGCATCGGCCCTTGCCCAACCTTGTTCCACTGGCGCCGATGGCGCACTGCTCGTTTCGGGCGGGATCGTCACGCTCAACCTGCCGGCGGACGGCGTTTTCAACTACACGACCATTACGGTGAACGCCGGCGGCACCCTCCGGTTCAATCGCAACGCCGCCAACACGCCGGCCTTTCTGCTGGCCACGGGTGCGGTCCTCGTCAACGGCGCCATTCAAGCGAACGGCGTGAATCGCATCGGCGCTGTCGGCGGGGGCGACGGCGGCCTGCACGGCCACGGTCTTCAGGCGGGCACGGATGGAACCGGGCCGGCGCCGGGTTTTGGCGGAGCCGCGGGAAATCCGCGGCCGGGCAATGCCGGAGGCGGAGCCGGGATGGCCACGCACGGAACAAGTGCGATTCGCCATACCGGGCCGGTACCCGCGCCCGGCGGAGCGGCAACTCAGTTTCCAGTTCCGCTTAGCGGCGGCTCCGGCGGCGGTGGCGGCGGTGGTTGGGAGTTTTTCACGAACCTATTCGATGGCGGCGACGGCGGTGGAGCCGGCGGAGCGATTTACATCTGCTCGGACAGTTCCATCACCCTCAACGGCAGTATCGTTGCCAACGGCTCCAATGGTGGAACCGCGTTCGCAAACATCGGCGGAAACGGCGGTCCCGGCGGCGGCGGCAGCGGCGGTGTCATCGACCTGCGCGGCGCCTCGGTGACCCTCGCCTCGGGTTCACTCGTGCAAGCCATGGGCGGCGTCGGAGGCGGCATCAGTACGCTCCCTGTCTTCGATCCTAATTTCTCCAGCGGCGCCAACGGCGGCAAAGGCTACGTGCGAATTGCCGGGCCGGTCCTGACGCTCGCCGGCACGATCGACGCGGTGCTGATCTGCGGCGACACCTGCCCGGGAGGGCTGTGCGGCGATCTCAATGGCGATGGTCTACACAACGGCTACGACATCGCCGGATTCACCCAGTGCCTTCTGACCGGCGCGGTTTGCGATTGCGCCGACTTCGACTGCGACCGGATCGTCGCACCCCCGGACATCGCGGGTTTCGTCAATTGTCTGCTGGATTAGCCGCGGTCGTGTGCGGTCACTCATCTCGTCCCCTCCTCCACGATCCGTATCACCTCCTCCGTCAACCCGTAATGCTCATACACCAGCCGATCGATCTGCCCGTCCATCGCGTCGCCATCAGAGCCCCGCGGCGCGAGCCCGGGGTCTCTTCTCTTCCGCCCCATTGAGCTTGGGAATTTATTCGACCACGGACACTTTCGACTGCAATCTCAGTACTGATACGAAGGACGAAAACGCAGCTCGCCCAATAAATTCCCAAGCTCATCGGGGCGCAGGACTGTAGCCAGGGGTGGAGTGGAACGGAACCCCTGGAATCCAATCGCAAAAAAAACATCCCGCCCCGAAGCGGGCGGCGGATCACTCCACCGGGCAAACCCTTCACCCCGTCCTGCTCAGAAAATCAGCGCCTAATTGCTTGCTCGTTTCGTCCATGCACACCACCGGCCGCTTGGGGTCGTACGGCCGGTGATAGACCTCCAGGACGTTCTCCATCGCACAGACGAATTCGGCGTTTTGCTCCGGCGGGATGCACCACATCTGTTTCCGCCAGGGCTGGAGTTCGTTTTTTGAAGCGTGCGCCGCACCGTCTCATAGGAGATCGATGACGAAATTCGGCGGGCCTATGCCGTCGTCCGCGACGCCCAAAAGGCCGCCATCGCCGTCATTCGCCCAGGCGTAACATGCGATTCCATCGACCAGGTCGCTCGCTCGATCATCGAAAAGGCCGGCCTGGGCGATTATTTCATCCATCGGCTGGGCCACGGCGTCGGTCTCGATATCCACGAGCCTCCCTACCTCGTGCGAGGAAATCGCCAGACCCTTGCGACCGGCATGTGCGTGACCGTCGAGCCGGGCGTCTATGTCCCGGGCCGTTTCGGCATCCGCATCGAGGACGTGGTGGCCGTTACTGACGACGGTTGCGAAGTCCTGACGCGCGACGTGCCGACGGATATGTCCGAGGCGCTGGCGTAGATCAGCCGAGCCACCCGCTCACTCCGCCGGTTCAATGGATGCGGACATGCTCCCCTTGCATCGCGGGATTCGCCAGTCGGCGCCGTAGGCGTGGATTTGATCTCGCTTGAACTCGGCCCGTTCGAGCGAGGTCGTGTCGACAATGACGCGGCCGGACGTATCGACCTCCTTGGCCATGAGCATTGACTTTTGTACGCCATGGCCGAAGACCTTGCCGAGCATCTCGATGACGTAGTCGTAGGTGTGATCATTATCGTCGAGGAGGACGACGTGATAGGGCGGGATGGGCTTGGGCTTGTGGCCCGGCCTGGCCGCGACCGGCTTGTCTTTTTGCTTCGAGGTTGTCGCGGAGGCGGTCATGCCGGTTCAGTTCATATTCTTGATCACCGCATCCCCGAACTCGCTGCACTTGAGCAGCGTCGCGCCTTCCATCAGGCGGTGCAGGTCGTAGGTCACGCGCTTGGCGGCGATCGCGCCTTCCATGCCCTTGATGATCAGGTCGGCCGCCTCGGTCCAGCCCATGTAACGGAGCATCATTTCGCCGGAAAGGATCACGCTGCCGGGGTTGACCTTGTCCTGGTCGGCGTACTTGGGGGCCGTGCCGTGGGTCGCCTCGAAGACCGCGTGGCCCACGATGTAGTTGATGTTGCCGCCGGGGGCGATGCCGATGCCGCCGACGCAGGCCGCCAGGGCATCGGAGACGTAGTCACCGTTGAGGTTGAGCGTCGCGATGACGTCGTAATCGGCCGGTCGCGTCAGGATTTGCTGCAAGAAGGCGTCGGCGATGACGTCCTTGAAGATGAGGCCGGCGCCGGGTCGCCCCTCGGGGATCTTGCACCAGGGGCCGCCGTCGAACTCGACCGCGCCGAAGAACTCCTTGGCGATCGTGTACCCCCATTCGCGGAAGGCCCCTTCCGTAAACTTCATGATGTTGCCTTTGTGGACGAAGGTCACGCTCTTACGCTTGAATTTGATCGCGTAGCTGATGGCGCTATGCACCAGCCGCTCGGTGCCGAGGTAGCTGATGGGCTTGAAGCCGATGCCGACCTGGACTGGCAGTTCGCGCTTGGGCGCGCCGATGGACTCCAATTGCCGGAGCCACGCATCGGTCTTTTCCTTCGTTCCGAAGCGGACCTTGGTAAACTCTTTGGGAAACTCGCGGGCCAGAAAGTCGAGCACCTTCTGCGACTCTGGCGTCCCGGCGGCGTACTCGACGCCGACATAGGTGTCCTCCGTGTTCTCGCGGAAGATCACCATATCAACCCTTTCGGGGTGCATGACGGGCGAAGGAACGCCTTTGAAGTAGCGGACGGGCCGCAGGCAGACGAAAAGGTCGAGGGTCTGACGAAGGGCGACGTTCAGCGAGCGGATACCGCCGCCGACCGGGGTGGTCAGGGGGCCTTTGATGCCCACGAGATAGTCCCTGAACGCCTGGACGGTCTCCTCCGGCAGCCAGTTTTGGGTCTTTTTGAAGGCTTTCTCCCCCGCCAAGACCTCTTTCCATTCGATCTTTCGTTCACCGCGATAGGCCTTCTCCACGGCGGCATCGAAGACGCGGACGGAGGCTCGCCAAATGTCCGGGCCGGTCCCATCGCCTTCGATAAAGGGTATGACGGGACAATAGGGGACAGACAGCCTGCCGTCTTGACCACGGGTAATCTTCTCACCAAGCATGGGGGGCTACCTCCGGGCGTGTGCGACGAACGGAAAACGGTCAAACGAAGATGATATGGTAACGGAATGGCCCCTTCGGACAATCCATGCAAAAAGCCAGCTCGCGCCCGAACGGCGCTAAGAATCGAGATGGCCCTACAGTGTAGGGTTGTTGTGCTATCGGCGCTCAACAGCCGAGGGCGGTTGTACTACGCGGCGACTGGGGTCCTATCCAGCCTCGCCTGCAAAGCCATCAGCGTGGTCTGCATTTCTTCCAGCTTGTGGCGATAGGCCGGGCGGTCCGTACGGTGAATCTCGACGCCCAGATCGGTAAGCCGGACCCGGATTAGCTCCTGGAGCGTCTCCAACTCTTCTTGGTTCATATCAAGCGTCATAACGGCACCTCCAATCGGGGGCTAGCGAGCCCGTTAGATTCTAGGCATGTTCCATGCCAGACTCAGAAGATCGGGAACGGCCGAAACTTGCCCTCGAAGGCACTACGAATGTCGTTATAATGTGCGATAGACAGGGCACCATGTCCGTAGCAAGGGCGACAACGGGACAAGAAGACCCCATTCGGAAGCGATCATGCGAGGGACAGCTTCAATTCGTAGGGCGTGGAGGCACGACCACGTACGGATGCTCTTTTTGGCGATGTCGGCGCTTCTGTGGCGTGCCGGCGTCGCCGTAGGTTTGCCGCCGGGCTTCGTCGAGGAGGATGTGCTGACCGGGCTTACTCTTCCCGTCGGCGTGACCTTCTCCGAAGACGGGAGGATGTTCTTCTGGGAAAAGGCCGGCCGAATCTTCATCGTCGAGAACGGCGCCAAGAGATTGCTCCTCGACATCTCCAACGAGGTGCTGAATTGGTGGGATCACGGTCTGTTGGGATTCGCCTTGGACCCGGATTTCAACTCGAACGGCCACCTCTATCTCTTATATGCCGTCGATTACGAGTACCTGATGGCGAACGGCGATCCGCAGGGATCGAACCCGCTCGGGGGAACGCCGGATCAGATGAGAGACACAATCGGCCGATTGACCCGGTATACGTGCAACAACCCCGCGTCCTCGCCGACGGTCGATCTGGGCAGTTGGACGATACTGATCGGCCACTGGCAAACCAATCCAACGCCGCCCCATGTCACCGACGGGATCCCGATGACTAGCTCGTCGCACGGCCCTGACACGTTGATGTTTGCGCCGGACGGCACGCTCTTGGTCAGCGTCGGAGACGGGGCGCAATGGCAGAGTCCGGACAGCGGCGGGCCCCGAGTAACGCCGTTCAGCACCAACACGGCGGAGAGCGATGGAATTGTCACGGCGGCGGAGCAAGTAGGGTCGTTCAGGGCCCAGTTAGTCAACTCGTACAACGGGAAAATCCTGCGGTTGGACGTTGGCGCGATCGACCCGCTCAAAGGTTGCGCGGGCGTTGCCAGCAATCCGTTCTACGACGTATCCGCACCGTACGCCCCGTCGTCAAAGACGTGGGCGATGGGGTTGCGGAATCCTTTCCGATTCTCGATTCGACCGGG
>CAYMXF010000040.1:4312-7484 GCA_964393935.1 uncultured Planctomycetaceae bacterium | reverse complement strand
ACGAATCTCCTGACGCCCTCCTGGCCAAACCCGTGTGATGGGGGGGTTCAGATTCCCTCGGAATTGACGTTCATGCACCAACGGCCGCTTTTTGACTGGCGACACGGGACGGCGGAGACGCGGGTTCCGATTTTCAACGGAAGCGGAAGCGCCGCGACGGTGAACATCAACGACCCCGCCTCGCCGGTTGAGGGGGAGAACTTTTCCGGAAAGTGTTCATTAGGCGGGGTGTTTTATGCCGGCAACAAATTTCCGCTCGAATACCAGGGCACGTATTTCTTCGGAGATTGCAACTCCGGTTGGGTTCGCAATCTCGTCGTGGACGAGAATGATTCGGCGATCGAAGTGCGCGACTTTCAAGCTTTGACTGACGGCATCCCGGTGGGGTTCGCGGTGGACCCGGCCGGGTATGGTCTTTATTACGTGAGTTATTCGAGTAATCGGATCAAGCGTATCGCCATTGACTGTAACAACAACGGAGTAGGCGACGACATCGACATCGTCTTGGTGACCAGTCGGGATTGCAATTCAAACGGCCTGCCTGACGAATGCGACCCCGAATCGAAGGACCTCGACCTCTTTGTAGGCCAACTGCTGGCCGCGGACCAGGACCCCATCTTGGTCTGCATGATGGATGGGAATGGCAATAGTCGCCTGGACGGGCTGGACATCGCCCCCTTTGTGGCAATGCTAACGGGTCCTTGAATCGACGCGCGTCGCCGGGGCTGCCCCCAAAGCGGATCAAAGCCCCGGATTTTGTGCGTCCGGCCCACCGGTCAGCGGGAAGCCTCACGAATGGCTAACGAAAACTTGTCCGCGACCGCAGGTTGGGGTAGGGTCGCTATAATGTGCGGTCGGCTGCGGCGTCTGGCCCTATTGTCCGTGACAAGGCGGCTGAGCACGGTTGTCGCGCGCCGTGATCCGTACGCCTTTGGACCCGACGTCAACGAAAGGATTTCGGATGGTTGCCAATCTGACCGTCCTGAACAATAAGAACGAACAATACGGCGGCGCCAGCTTTTCTCCGAGTGGCTGTAACCCCAACCACAAGTGCGGTAACGGTCTGGAGAAGATCTACCCCACGTGTGCGATTCGCTACGGCTACATGGGCTACATCGGGGAGTTCAAATACGCGCCGGGGATGCTCTTCGGCTGCGGGGCGAAGGTCGTCATCCAGACCCTTCGAGGGATCGAGATCGGCCAGCAAGTCAGCTTGACCTGCACGGGCTGCGATAAATCCGTCAAGCGCCAGCAAGTCCTGGACTATGCCAAGAATAGCGGTCCGGACTTCTACCGGCTGAAGTCGGGTCGAATCCTGCGCGAAGCGACCTCACAGGACATTCTCGAAGAAAAGCACCTCAATGACGGCGCTAATGAGAAGCTCACCCGGGCCAAGGAACTGGCCCGACAGCACGGGCTGGCGATGAAATTCGTCGCCTGCGAGCACCTCTTCGGCGGCGAGCGGATCGTCTTTTTTTTCATGTCCGAGGCCCGCATCGATTTTCGGGATCTGGTCCGCGATTTGGCCCACGATTTCCACACGCGCATTGAGATGCACCAGGTCGGCGCAAGAGACGAAGCGCGGCTCGTCGCGGATTATGAAATCTGCGGCCGGGAGTGCTGCTGCAAGAACTTCCTCAAAACGCTCCGGCCCGTTTCGATGCGGATGGCCAAGCTACAAAAAGCGACGCTCGATCCCGCGAAGGTGTCCGGGCGGTGCGGGCGGCTGCGATGCTGTCTGCGATATGAGCATGAAGGCTATGAAGACCTCAACAAGAAGCTGCCACGAGTGGGCCTCAGAGTCCGGACGGACCGCGGCCTGGGTACGGTCCGAGACCGGCAGATTCTCACGCAGCTTTTGACCATCGTCTATGACGCGGACAACTTTGCTGAGACGGTCGGCTTCGAAGAGGTTCTGGAGCTGGATGTGCCGATGCCTGCTCCGAGCGAACAGCAGCCCGTGGGCGATCGACATGCTCCGCGAGACGATGGAGATCGCGGTCGCCGTCCGCAGAGTGGACCAGTCGATCAACGACGACCACAAAATCGTCAGGATGTCGCGCCATCACCGGAGCCCCTGGAGAAAGACGTTGAAGATTTTGGCGAGCCAGTGGAAGAAGCTAGGCCGCCCGAAACCCAGACCGGCCCAATGGATCGAATGCCGCAGCAGGATCAGAATCGAGGGAATCGTCGGAGACGGCGTAGAGGCCGGCGACATCGACCTCCGGAGGGAGGGCTTCCACCCAGTGGCCAAGGGCCTCCAGGGCGGCCCTCAGAGGATCAAGGCAGGCCGCCCACTGACGGCGCGCCCGGCGACGGCCATGAGGGCCAAGTCAGTTGAATCCGCTATTATCAAGCGAGTGGAGTGCAGGCGAGGTAAGCCGACGGGGTGGTGCAAGATGAGCGTGTCACAGACGACGCAGAGCCCGATCGAGGCGATAGCCGATCGGCTGGGGCGATACCGGCCCGAGGCCTTCGAGTTCCTTCGCCAAGGGCTCGACTACACCGTTCAAAAGACACACGGGCAAATCGCCAAGGCCGTGCGAAGGGTGATTGAATGGCTGGAGTCCGAGGGCGCCCAGCTCTCCGACCTGCCGGACATTTTCGCTAGAGACGGCGTACCGCCATCCATCGTCGAGTTTATTGAAGACGTCGGCGGCATCGAGGCTGCGGCGCAGCGGCTCAACCTGCACGTCGAAGGTGAGGATTTGTGCTGGGGCCTGCGCGATCTAGCGGTCGAGCAGTGGGGACTCCTAGCGCCGGTCGTTTTGCGACATTGGGGCATACGCTCGACAAAGGATTTCGGCCGAATGGTCTTCGCCCTCGTCGATCATGGGGTGCTTCAGAAACAGCCGGACGACGACATCAGGGACTTCGACAACGTCTACGATTTTGAGACGGTCTTCGACAAGTCGTACAAGATCGATCTTTCCAAGCAAACCGCATCGGCCGGCAAGCCGGAGTGACTTTATCCATGAACGCCGCAGTCAAGGACGACGACCGCGCCTGGGAGAAAGAACTCGCCCCTCGCGTCACGCGCGGCAAGGTCGTTTTCGTCGCCATCATCTACGGCCTCTGGATCGCTTTTCTCGCCGCTATCGCCGCCCATCGTTGGTTTGGTTCTCTCCAATAGGCCGGGACGTCTCTTTTGAGCCCTGCGACGACATCCGCC
>CAYMXF010000040.1:0-4212 GCA_964393935.1 uncultured Planctomycetaceae bacterium | reverse complement strand
GTCTCGCAGCGCCTCACGGCGACCAACGCGCGATTGGCCGCACATCGGGCCGCCGGCTTTGCGGAATCCTTCGTACGGAAAGCCCCTGCTCGACAACAGCAAACGACGCCGGTCGTGGCCATCGTTTCCACAATCCCGGATCAGCGCATACGACGGGCCGCGGAGGTCATCGAAATCGCCGCTGAGTCGCTTGGTTGGAAGGCGGAAAAATTTGTCCTGAATGACCCGGCGATGGTCCATCCTATTGGAGTCCGCCGAGCGTTGGAGGAGCTTGCCCCTTCGCTGTGTCTATTGCTGGGCGTGACGCCGTCGATGTTGCCCTACACGCTGCCGGATGCCCCGGCCTTTGTACTTTGCACTCACGGCGAACCGCTGTCCGAGCACTGGCTCAGTCAATTGGGATCGAATGCACGATTGGGAGTTATCCATGAAAACCAACGCGAACAGGCGATTCGATGCGGCGTGCCCGAAGCCCGCATTTTGATGGTTCCTCCCGCAGCTCAATCCGGACTGGCGGCGGCCGATCGAACCGGCGTATCCGACGATGCCGGTCTGCTGGTCGTCGCCGATCGAATCGATCCGTCACCGGAGGCGGCCGGCCTGCATCTAGCCTCCCATCGCCGCCTATGGAACGCGGCCACGGCGATTATCACGGAGCGATGCGATCGATACGACGACGATCAGGCCGCCGACGTTTTAGCCGCCGCGGAAAAGCAACTCAAGATCAAGATCGCCAGCGAAGAGGTCCGTGCGGGGTTGATTGAGCGAATTCAATGGCGTTTAGGGCCTGCAACGATACGTTCGGCGTACCTCAAAACCCTCCATCAAGACATCGGCCCGTTTGATCTTTACGGCAGTGGTTGGGAGCACGATTCCATGCTCGCCGAGCATCACCAGGGCCACTGGCCATCTCCTGACGAAGTGCCCGCAGTGTTGTCTCGCTATCGCACGATGGTCGTTTTCGACCCGATCGTCCGGCCGCACGAACCCCTCCTGGATGGCTTGGCCGCAGGACTCACCTGCCTGTTTCGCGCTGTCGCCGCGAAATCAGAGACGCTTTCACGGCGAGCGGAGTTTCCGGGAGTACCCCTTTCGCAAAACGGTTACACGTCTCGGGCGGACCTTGTGAAACGATTGCGCCGAGCGGGCGCGCAAGAAGAGGAAATGGCCGCGAGCCTGTCACGGACCATGAACGACCGGCACACTTGGGTACAGCGCCTTCAAAGCATCGCTCAATTCTCTCTGGCGGGCTGACCCGACGGCCGCTGCGGCAGGCCGCCGTATTTGTTCCTGAAGGCCAGGAAGCTACGCAGGTGCCGCCAGCCGGCATGCGTGAAAGGGTTGCGACTCGAACGCCGGTGGGCGTGAATGCACTCGATTTGCGGACAGTACATCACGCTTTGCCCCCGTAGCCACGCACGGTAGCAAAGGTCCACGTCCTCGAAGTAGAGGAAGAACCGTTCGTCGAGGACGCGGTCCGGCTCGCAGTCCCGCCGCCGCAAAAACATCGCCCCGCCCAGCCCCCAATCGACGGGGGTCGGGCCGCTTCGCGGCAGGTCTTCGCAGAGATACCGTCGGAAAAAGGCCGGCCGGATACCGAGCCAGCGTAGCGGCGATCGGGCATAAAGCGCGGTTCGCCAGGTGTAGAATCGCCGAACGGAGTGTTGGATGTCTCCGTTTGCGTCGCGCAAGAGCGGCAGTACGAGGCCGACTTTCGGCGATTCTTTTAGATACTCGATAGCCATATCGAGCGCGCCGGCGGTCACGCGCAGGTCGGGATTGGCAATCATGAGGAATTCGCCCCGCGATCGACGGAACGCCTGATTCACCCCGGCGGCAAAGCCTCGATTGGGAGAATCGATCACTTCAACGCGCAGGCGTTCGTCGCCGCTCAGCCGCACGGACTCGCGCGGCGAGTTGTTGGTGACGACCAGCTCCATCGGCTCGCGGGAAGGATATTGACGAAGCGATCCGGCAAGCTGAGCCAGGTCCTCCGCCGAGTGATAGTTCACGGTGAGGATGCTGATCACGCGCCGGCCCTCTTGTTCGCATTCTTTTTTCGCGAACGGACGTGCAAGGCCCACCAATCGTGAACCAGGCGTTCATCTATTTGTGAGGCGGGCGTCGTCGCTCGTTTCACGGAGGCTCGCCGCTTGGCAACGATGTGTCCCCCATGGGCGAGGACCGCGAATTTGCCTGCGACGTATGCGGGACCGACGCCCTGCCACGTTTTATGCACGAATTGCATGGCGAGGAAGGCCAGGTGCGCGGGTAGATATCTCAGCCGTCGGGGCATGAGACTCCACCAGACGATTTCGGCGTTTCGCGCCGAGTTGAAGTGATAGCGCCAACTCCGGGGATCGTACGACGCGCTGAGATGGTGATAACAGATCGACCGAGGAGCAAAGACGCAGCGATAGCCGGCCCAGGCCAGGCGGAAACCGAGATCGACATCTTCATAGTAGCTCTCAAACCGTTCATCGAGCAGTCCGACCTGCATCACGGCCTCGCGGCGATAGAAAGCGGAGACGCCGGACGGGGAGAACGGCGGCGTGGTCAGGCCCTCGGCGTTTTCGCGCGGTTGCAAGTGGCAGCGCTTCACCGCCCCACCGGCAACGCTATAGATGTCCCCGGCCGTATCCACTCGATTCGGAGGCTCGGCCAACAGGGCGAGCGATGCCACGGCCCCCACGTCGGCGGCGTCGAACGGCCGCAATCCTTCGACCAGCCAGTCCGGCTCCACGTGAGTGTCGTTGTTCAGTAGCACGACGAAAGGCGTCGTCACCGCCCGGATGCCTGCATTGCAGCTCGCCGCGAAGCCGACGTTCTTGAGATTGAGAATCAATTGGACCCGCGGGCACTCGGCTCGCAAATAGGCGACGCTGTCGTCCGTCGAGGCGTCGTCGATGACCGTCGTGGTGAACTCGACGCCCCGCTGGGCTTGCAAGGACTCCATCAGCTTGGGCAGAAAGCGGCGGCCGTTATAATTCGGGATGATGACGGTGGCGAGCGGTGAAGCCATGAACGCCCAAAATGCTCTCGGCGACCCGGCAGCGCCGGAGGGCCGGACTATAATCGGTCGTCCGCCGCGATGCGACTCGCCCTTCTGTTACGACGCAACGAGTGAAAAACAACCGGCGGCCTCATGCCTGAACTTGTCCTGACGCCTGAGCAACTTGAGACCCGGCGGCGAGTTCGCGCCGTCCACATCGCCATCGCCGCGAGTTTTTCGGTCGGTTTCATCGAAACCGGGCTCGGCTGGTTTCTCGGCCTGGAAAGCCTCATCGCCGAGGGCATCCACACGCTGCTGGACGGGGTGGACTCGATCGTCGTACTCGTCGCCGTCCACATTGCCGCGCGGCCGGCGGACCGATCCCACCAATTCGGCCATGGGAAGTTTGAGGCGCTGGGGGCGTCGGTCGAAGGGTCCTTTGTCTTTGCCGCCGCGATCGGAATCGGCTACCGGGCGATCGGCCGACTCCTGCGCGGCGAAGCGCCCGAGCAAATCCCCCTGTACGTTTGCCTCGCGATGGGCGCGGCGGCTATCTTCTATCTGGGCGTTTCGCTTTACCTGATGCGCGAAGCTCGGGCGACAAAATCGCCGGCCATCCTCGCCGAAGCCTTGCACCTCCAGACGCACATCTACATCACCGGCGGGCTGGGGGCGGGCCTGTTGATCGGCGCCGTCTGGAAATGGCCCATCGCCGATACGATCCTCACGCTGGTCGTCGCGGTTTGCCTCATCGTGATTACGTGGCACATTTTCCGCGAAGTTTTACGGCAGTTCACCGACGCGGCCCTTTCGGCCTCCGAGCTTGACGAGTTGGCCGTGATCGTCGAGCGATACAGCGATCGGTTTATCGAGGTTCATGGCCTGCGAACCCGCCAATCCGGGGCGGAGCGGCATATCGAAATGCACCTGGTCGTCATACCGGAGACGACCGTCGCGGACGCACACGCCTTGAGCCACGATATCGAATCCGCGATCGCTGGGAAATGGCCCACGACGAGGACGATCGTTCACATCGAGCCGTTCAATACCGCCGACCGCAATCACGAACAATGGTTGGAGGGCCAGCCCAAAGTCCGTACGCACGACGCCTCGCCGGACGAGCGGGAGTTCATTCATTAGCGTCGTGGCGTCCGACTCCAGACTGCCCTAGAATCGCGGGCCGGAGGCGCGCAACACGGTCTAACTCACAAGCGAGGGTT
>CAYMXF010000039.1:0-18617 GCA_964393935.1 uncultured Planctomycetaceae bacterium | reverse complement strand
AAACCCATGCACGTCCCCTTGACTCACACCGCTTCATAGATGCTCAGCGCACAGGCAGGAAACGTCAAAATGTTAAAAAAATCAAAACGGGCCGGGGGCCGGGGGTTAGGGGGGGTGGCGGGTTGTCCTGTGTTGAGGTCTGACTGAAGCTCGATCATGGGCTGGTTGTCGATTGAAAGCCATCCGCTCGTAACGCGGTCGAGGTCCGCGATCAACACGATCACCATGGAGAACGACAGGGCCAGACCGACGATGACCAGCCAACTTGCCCTGCCCGACAGGGCGAAGTGGTAGCCGACGATGGCCATCGAGACGATCGAGAGGGCGATGAGAACGATCCAGATGGCTTCAGGGATGTGGTAGAGGGCGACCGTCACGCGCTTCGTCTGGAGGTCGATCGTCTCGTTCAACGAGTCGACAAAGAGCGAGACGATGTCCGGGTTTTTGAGGTTCGCATCGGCCAGGGCCGCGGCATGGGTCCACAGTTGAGTCTGGACTTGCTTTGATTCTTTGATGGCGTCCCGCAGTTTGGCCGGAGTCCCCTTAAACTCGCAACGAATATCCACGTACCGCTTTAAGAGCTTGCGCACCTCGGACTGATGGGGTTCTGGGATCAGACTGGCACGCAGGTAGGTTGTCCCGATGGCGTTGACTTCGTTGAGGAGCAGATCCCTTTTGGCGTCGCGCCGTGCCGCGGCAAGGCCAAAGGTGAATGCCAGCATGAAGGCGAGCAGGCCCAAGGTGGCGCCGACCACCGCGCCGATCGGACCCTCCTGGACGGCGTCGACGCGCTTCCGGCGCATGCGGCCCAAGACGAGACCGCCTTTGATGGAAAGGACGACGATGGCGACGGAGGCGAGATAGACGAGCCAGAGCGGAATCTGTTCGGCGAGCCGAATTTCGTACATGGTTAGAAATCCTCAAAGGGAAGTAAAGGGGACCCTCTGGAATGCCCCGTTTTCTTCCCAGGATCTGAAGCGAGTTGGTATTCTATCGCCATCCGGCGCGGCCGAGGAGTTTCCGTGAAAAAACATTCCGCTGTCACCTTTTTTGTCGCGTCCCAGGCGTTGAAACCTCCTGGCAGCCATTGTGCGCCCGAGGGGCAGGAACTTCCTCGCTGGCGCTTCGGGGCTCGGATTGGAGGCGCAATCCCTTGCTGGCGCGTCGGGCTGGTTGGTCTCACGGTGCTCGACGTGCCCTACGCTCTACGTTTACAGTTCGCGGGATGGACGAGCCTTTGCGGGAATATCGCTTTCGAGATTCCTGGCTGATTCGCATCGGTGCGGGGCTGCTGGTCGTCGGCAGCGGGCCGCTCCTGGCCGTCATCCTCGCCGCCGAGCTTGGGCTGACCAGCGACCCCAACCCCAACCCGGTCGGGTTCGGAATCATGGCGATGTGCAGCTTTTGGCCAAGCTTGATTCTCATCGCATGCGGAGTGGTGGACGTTGTGCGGAAGAGGCGACGCGCGAGAGATTCACCACAGAGGCACAGAGACACAGAGGAATGAGACAGGATTTACAAGATTTACAGGATTTCTTTCTCAACCTGTTCATCTTGTGAATCATGTCAAATTCTTCCCTCGTCTCCGCGCTTCCGAGCCTTTGTGGTGAATCTTTTTGCTAGGCAGCGATTTCAGTCGCTAAGTATTGCGGCGGCGGGAGGCCGCGGATTTTGGCGGTGGGGCCTGCGCGGGTTAGGATAGTTCGTCCTCCATGACGGCTCGGGACCACTAGGATGGATGCGATGAGTGAATCGACGGGGATAACAGCGGGCGAGTTCGACGTGCTGCCCACGCGCGAGGGGTATGACCGATGGGCGGAGGTTTATGACACGGAAGATAACCCGCTCGTCGCGCTGGAGGAGCCGCGGGTTTATGAATTGCTCGGGGACGTTCGGGGGCTGCGGGTCGCCGACGTCGGATGCGGCACGGGGCGACATGCCTTGCGTCTGGCGGCGGCGGGGGCGGTCGTCACGGCCGTCGATTTCTCGGAAGGGATGATGGAGAAGGCCCGGTCCAAGGCGGGGGCGGCCAAGATCACCTGGGTGGCTCACGATTTGGCGCGACCGTTGCCGCTGCCGACGGGGCAGTTCGAGCGGGTCCTGTGCGCGTTGGTGGTCGATCACGTCAAAGAGGTCGAGGCGCTGTTTCGAGAGCTGCGCCGCATCTGCCGGCCGGACGGTTTTGTGGTCCTCTCGTCGTTTCACCCGGCGATGATGCTGCGCGGCGTGCAGGCGCGGTTTACCGATCCGGCGACGGGCCGCGACACGAGACCGGAGAGCCATGCCAATACGATCTCGGATTACGTCGTCGGCGCTACGCGCGCCGGGCTGACGATCGATCAGATGAGCGAACATGCGGTGGACGCTGAGTTCGCGGCGCGATCCGCCCGCGCGGCGAAGTATCTCGGCTGGCCGATGCTGCTGCTGATGCGGTTGGTGCCCCGATCGGCACAGTAATGGGGTGGCGGCGCGATGGCCCGGGAGCTTTGCGCGGTGGATACCCACATCGGCCAGGACGCAGATGGCCTGGACGTGAAGGAATTCGCAAACATCCTGACGGGGCCGGAGTAAAGGGCGTAGTCATCTCTACCGGCGGCAACGAACATGGCCGGGCTTGACGTGCAGCAGGCTTTCCAAGATGGATTCACGAAGCGGCGGGGGGGATTCTCGTTCGCGCGGCATTGTGTTATGCTGTCGTTGGCAACGCCGCTGATCGGTTCTTACGGAGAGACGGCCACCCTTTCCGCCGCGGGCAAGTCTTGAAGGGAGCGACGCCATGAGGGCATTCATCCTTGTATCGATGATCGTATTCCTGGTCTCCGCCTCCGTCGTGGGCCAGTCGTTCAACGTCGCGGTCGGTCCGACACTTATGCAGCCATCGTCGTCGTATGGCGCGGCCGGCGTGGCGGGTTATTGGAACGCCATCCCCGCCTACCACAACACGACGACGCTGAATCTGCGACAACTCGACGGTACGGTCACCACCGTCAAGGTCTGGCAATACGGAGGCACCGAGCTGCGGAGCACGGACGATCCCGGCACGTCGGGCAACGACGCACTCTTGATGGACCACTGCCAGGTGACCTACACGACGAACCTGGAGACGTGTCTTTTCTTCTACAACTTGCAATTGGGCGAATATGAAGTCCTCAATTACGCCATGATGCCGGCGGAGCCGAGCGTGTTGAGCTACACGAGCTGCGACGAGGAACCGGGGCGACCGCATCACACGATCGGCGGCGCCTGGCCCGGTCAGCACGTTGAGGAGGTGACCTATTCGCGGCATCGCGCGAACGTGACGGCGGCCAACGGACTGCTCCGCCTTCACTCGGGCATCGTGCCGGACGAAGACCCGGCGATGGGGGCGGCGTTCAACGGCGTGCAGATCCGCCAACTGCCGCCCAAGACGCCGGGCGACATGGATTGCAGCGGAGGCGTGGATGGGGCGGACGTGCGGGGGTTTGTCGATGCCTTGCTGGCGCCGAGCGCATACTACTCCTCGCAACCGGCTTGCCGCATCGACAACGCCGACATGAACGACGACGGGCAGATGACGGCGGCGGATGTGGGACCGTTTGTGATCGCCCTTCTGGGGCAGTAACGAAGGGGCAGAACGTCAATGATTCCATGAGCGGGTCGGTGTACCGTAGCTACTACGAATTCGAACGTAGAAAGACTGGCCCCCAAGGATTCGAACCTTGACAAACAGATCCAGAGTCTGTCGTGCTACCATTACACTAGGGGCCAAGATGGGGCGGATGAGTTTAGGCGGCCCCCGGCCCATGTCAAGAAACGCGGGCGGCGGTCAGGATCGAGCGCGATGTGCCGTCGCGATCATGCTGAGCACCGTAAATGGTAGCAAGAGCGGCAGGCCCGCGCCGCACAAATCGAGCAGCCAATTCGACTCATCTTTGGGCGGATCGTTCAGACCGCTGTCGGTCCCATCGGAAAGGCCGCCGGCCAGCGTGACCTTCCCCATTTGAACGCCGTGATCGCATCCGAACGGGGGCGTGAGGCGATAGGTAAACGTCGTCGTTCCGCCGAAGTCCGGCGTCGGCACGAAGACGAAATCGAGCGGCGTCGGGCCGGGCTGTTCAAGAATCCCGCCGAGCGGGTACTGAAAAATACTGATCGTGCCATCGCCCAGGTCGAAGACGCGCAATCGAAACTCGGTCGGTCCGGTCTTCGAGATAATGACGGATTGATCCACGAGCTTGGGACAATTGCGTGCGGGATCGGCTTGTGCGCGGCCGGTCCCCCAAGCCAAGATCATCGCCGTGGCGCAGAGCACCGGCGTGTAGTGAAAAAGTCTTGCCCCCATTTTCCCTTCCTCCAGAATGCTTCTTAACCAACTATAGGCAGTTGGAATAGGGATGGGAGACCGACGCCGCAGAAGTTGAAATTTGGTTAGCGGGCTGTCGTACGCTTGGCGGTGAGCGTGCGGATGTTATTGGCCCTCAAGTGGATCATGAACTTGTCGAGATCGGCTCCACTGCTTCCACCGGCTCGAGGTCCATGTAGGTCAAGAGCCAAGTCCCGAGGAGCTTGGTCTGATAGGCTGGGCGAGCGGGACCGGCGGATTGGGCGTTCTTGCGGATCAGCCATGTGCCGGACCATTGATCGTGAAACGTCTGTCGTCGGGGGCTGTGAAAGCAACCCCAATAGGTCACGGCGAAAAAGAAGGTGAAGGGGACGGCGATGAGGAACCGCTTGACGAGCACAGGCCAACTCGGAGGCCGGCCGGTGGCGTCGATCAGCCGGATGCGTGTCAGGCGATATCCGAGCGTGCCGCCGCGGGTCCTTCGAAGGGCGATGTGATAGAGGATTGCGAAGGCCAGCCAGCCCAGTACGAACCGGACCTTCACCGGCTGGAGATAATTCGCGGACAGCCGGGTCTTCTCAGGCGAATTGGGCATCTTAATCACGGACGGAGGGACGTAAAGGGTCTGCATGACGGTCGCCGTAGCCATCAGGGCAACGACCAAAACGATGATGTCGATGATGAAGCTAGGGATGCGGCGGGCGACCGGCGCGTAATCCTCTTGTCGGTAATAAACGAATTGGGGAACCTCAGACATCGCTCGGAGTATAACAAGGTGGCTGCCGGGTCCAACCTATGCAGAACCGCAGAACGATTCATTCAATGGCGAGGGGTGTCACGGTCTGGCGCAGCCATGTCGCCACGGCGACTCGACTGGGCGAGCCGTGCGTTCGGACACCACGGCCTCGCCTACGGCGAGTCCGTGCCACCCTTGCTACAAGGATTCTGCGGCCTTACTTGTAGCCGGGCCAAGGCTCGACCGATGAATCGGCGGGCCGTCGCGGGCGGAACGAGCGGCAGGGGATTGGAATGGCCCCGGCCCATTTGCTAGAATCCGCAAACCTGCCGGGCACGTCGCGCCTCGCGCGGCCCGAATGCTGGGAGGGAACCTGTGGGGTATCGGCAACGTCGCACGGTTGTTGCGTTCGCAGCGTTGGTCGTTCTCGTCGTTTGTTCGGACGCCGGGGCCTGGGGGCCGGCGACGCACATCAAGCTCGCATCGGACCTTCTCGCGAACCTTTGGCTCCTTCCGACGGCGATCGCGGGGCTGATCGCCCGCCATCGGAATTATTTTGTTTACGGCAACGTAGCCACCGACACGATCTTCGCCAAGAAGATGAGCAAGACCAAGCAAGTGTGCCATCTGTGGTCCACGGGCATGTCGCTTTTGGACGCCGCGGAGAGCGAAGCGGGAGAGGCTTTTGCATACGGCTACCTTGCGCACCTGGCGGCTGATACGGTCGCGCACAACAAGTATCTCCCACGGCAGATGGCGGTGAGCCGCTCGACGATTTCCTTTGGGCATCTCTATTGGGAAATCCGCGCGGATGCGACGATCGAACGTCCGTATTGGCACCAGCTTCGAACGGCCCTGCGCGACAAATACCCCGAACCGGAGTCACTGCTTGAGTCCCACTTGCGGAGCACGCTGCTTTCGTTTCGCACCAACCGATTCCTTTTTAAGCGCGTGAATCTGTTGGCCTCGGAGCGGGCTTGGCGAACGTCCGTCGAGTTTTGGAGCCGTTTGTCGCGGTATCGGGTCGACGGCGAGCTTCTTGGGATGTATCACGCGGAATCGATCGACCGCATCGTGGATGTTTTAACAAACGGTTCGTCTTCGACGGTCCTTCATGAAGACCCCAACGGCAACCTGGCTTTGGGATATGCGCGGGCACAGCGTCGTCAACTTCGTCAGATGAAGCGGGCACGACTCCCGCACGATCACATCATCCGCGAGGCCGCCGCCGGTCACGCCCCCTCCGCTGGGTCGGCAAAAATATTTTCGCGATAAGGCTCTACGGTCTCGTCGTCCGGATCAATGATTCGAGATTGCTTTTCGCCTTTTGGTGGTCCGGCTTGATGCGCAAGACCGTGCGGTATTCGTCCGTTGCGTCTTTCGTCTTGCCTTGTTGTTGAAGTGCGATCGCCAGGTTGAAGTGGATGCGAAAATCGTTCGGCGCCAGAAGGATGGCCTGACGATAGACGGCGACGGCTTCTTTCACTCGGCCGAGTTGGCGCAGCGCGTTCCCCAGATTGTAGTGAGCCCGAAAGTCCGTTGAGTAGATTTCGATGGCACGCCGGTATTCGGGAATTGCCTGCTCCAACAGACCCTTGTCACTCCAGGCCGAGCCGAGGTTGTAATGAGGTAGAAACTGCCGGGGGTCGGTTTGGATGGCCCGCTGATAATGGTCGATGGCGGCATCGAGTTCGCCCCGTTCGGCGAGGATCGCGCCGATGTTGGTTAATGCCCGGCAGGAAACGGGATATTGGTCGAGGGCGTCTTGCCAGAGCAACCACTCGGATTGCCAGACCTTGTTTCGTTGATAGGTGCCGAGTGCCAGACCGATGATAACGAGGCTGCAAGCGGTCGTCCTCATCAGCGGATCGCGGATGAAAAACCAAGCGGCGGTCGCTAAGACCGTGACGATGCCCGCCAGGCTGACGTAGGCGCGCTGCTCCTGTACGAATTCAGCGTTGGGGACCAAGCTGGAAGTCGCCCCGAGACCGAAGAAGAAAAGGAGAATGCCGAAGCCGCTCAGACGAGTCGCGAGGGTGTTCGTGCGAAATGCCGCCAGACCTCCGGCGATCAATAGCAGAGCCAAGATCAGAATGGCGACGAGGGTTGGAAGATCGGAGAGAGAGCGAACGACTTGATAGGGGTGATCGACGCTTAGACCGATCGGGGCGAGCATCAACCGCAGATAAATAAAGACGATGATCCTCGTTTGGGACAGGAAATAAGTCCATCGGGTGATGTCCTGGCCGGCGGCCCAATTCAGTGACTCGCTTAGCGAACTGACCGGCAGGCGTTTGCCGATCAGGTTCAGCGCGGGGACCACCGCCAGCAGGGCCAGCACGGGCAGATAGACGAGCCGGGATGATCCACGGCGAACGGCGGCTGCACGGCGCGCGTCGGCATGGAGGCTATAGTCGGCGGCCAACAAGGCAAGAGGAATGGCGACGGCCATTTCCTTGCAGAGCATCCCGCCCACAGCGCAGGCCAGGCCGGCTGCATACCAGCGGACGCGATTCAACTTGCGATACAGCGCCCACGTCCAAAGGGAACCCAGAAAAAACATTCCGGCCATCGACGAATAACGCTGGGTGACGTAACTCACCGACTGTACGGTCAAAGGATGCAGCCCGAACATTAGGGCGGCGAAAAGGGCTAACGGGCTCCGTTCGGGCGTCAGGACGGTGCGCAGCCATCCATAGACGCACAGCGCCGCCGCGGTATGGACCGCGAGATTGACCAAATGGTAGCCCCACGGGTTCAGCGCTCCGAAGGCGTAGTTGAGGGCGAAGCTCAGTTGCACCAATGAGCGGGGCGAGGAACCGAGGCGATGAAAACAGGAAGCCACGTTGCGGATGGACTGCCCAAGGACGATCACCGGCCGGTCGTCGAATAACCATCCAATGCTAAAGGAACCGGCATAGGTCGCGAAGATCGCGGTCACTATGAGGGTGACATGCAGCGGCGTCCCGCGCGGGTCGAAGAAGTTCTTTACCGCGCGGGAGGCAAGCGGCCGGGCCGGCGGAGAGGGTTGCACGGGACGCTTGCGTTTCATCGAGAGGTCATGAGCGGGAGCTTTTCAAAGCCTAGTTTTTCCACAGGATGATCGACCGACATCGGATACGTGCCGGAGTAGCAGGCGGTGCAATAGTGGCCGGGCTGTTGGGCGGCGCAGGACAACATCCCTTCGAGCGATAAATACGCGAGCGAATCGACTTCAAGATAATCCCGAATCTGGTCGACACTCCGGCCGGTGGCGATCAACTCCTTCTGGTCGGGAAAGTCGATGCCGAAGTAACAGGGGTTGCGGATCGGCGGACTGGCGACGCGAAGGTGAATCTCCTTCGCGCCTGCTTTACGGAGCGCGCCCATCTTGCCCCGCGTCGTCGTCCCACGGACGACGGAGTCCTCCACGACGACGAGCCGCTTGCCGCGGACGGCTTCGCGGATAACGTTCAGCTTCATCTTGACGGCGAGATCGCGTTGCTGCTGCGTCGGCATGATGAAGCTGCGCCCGCTGTAGTGATTCGTGGTGAAGCCCCGTCCGCGCGGCAGGCCGCTTTCCTCGCTGTAACCGATCGCCGCGCAGCGAGCGCAGTTGGGTACGGGGATGACCAGATCGGCGTCCGCGGGGGCTTCGCGGGCAAGCTGGCGGCCGAGCGCGACGCGGAAGCCGTGGGCGTTTTGACCGAACACGTCGCTCGACGGATCGGCGAAATAGACCTGCTCGAAGATGCAGTGCGCGGGACGGACCTGCGAGGGCTCGACGAACATCCGGCTGGAGAGGCCGCTATCCGAGAGCGTGACGATTTCGCCGGGGGCTATGTCGCGAAGATACTCGGCATCGACCATGTCCAAGGCGCACGTCTCGCTGGCGACGACGCAGACGCCGTCCTCCATGCGGCCGATGCAAAGCGGGCGAAGACCGTACAGATCGCGCACGGCCTCGATGCGGTCAGGATAGATGAACAACAGGCAAAACGCGCCTTGCAACTCGCGTAGGACGGCCGCCAGCGGGTCCGGCGTATTCGCGTACGCCGGGCTGGCAAGCAGGTGAAGAATGACTTCCGTGTCGCTGGTCGTCTGAAAGATGGCCCCTTGTTCTTCGTATTGGTTGCGCAGGGCGACGGCGTTGATGAGGTTGCCGTTATGGGCGATAGCGACCTGCCCGCTCCGGCATTGCACGAGGAGCGGCTGGCAGTTCACGTCTCGGCATGCGCCCGTTGTCGAGTAACGGACGTGGCCGATCGCGCTGGAACCTTTCAAGCCGGCGACGGCTCGTTCATCGAAGACCTGCGTGACCAAGCCGAGGCCCGCATGGCGGAGAATCTGACCCTCGTGGGTGGTGCAGATGCCGGCGGATTCCTGGCCGCGGTGTTGTTGGGCATAGATGCCGAGGTAGGTCAGCCCGGCGGCGTCGGGGTGGCCGTAGATGCCGAAGAGTCCGCAATGGTGATGCACCTCGCGGGTCGGATATAGCTCCAATGGCAACAATGAACGACTCCCTCAAAGATTGGGGTGTCCGGTCTGACGCTGATCCATCGGAGGATAGGGCCAGTAGGCGGTTGGTCGCAAGAGGGCGATATTTGTCGCCGCCGATGTCTAATCCTAGCCGCGCGGTGCGAGCCTGCGATACTGAGAATGGGAAACAAAGAAAATGAAGCCGACGGAGGGTCGTCCATCGGCTTCATGAGGTCCCAGGCGAGCGCCTCAATCTCTACTCCCGGCTTATTCTGAAAGCGAATGGTTATTTCTTTCGGCCGGCGTTTTTGGCCTTGAAGTCGTCGCCGTAGAAACCGTCGTCATAAAAGCCGTCATCATAAAAGCCGTCATCGTAGAACCCGTCGTCGTAGTAGCTGTCGTTGTAATACGACTCTTCGTAATAGCTGTCGGAGAATCCCCAATCGCTGAAGCCGAAGGAGGGCAGGACGTCAACGCCGAAGGCGATGTCGGTGAAGCTCCCGCCATAGCCGCGTCGGCACCCGTCGGAGCCCATCGTCGGCACCAGGAGCGCCGCCAGCATCAGACCCAGGACGACTTTCGAGAATTTCGCACGCATGATGGGGTCCTCCCGTTGGGACAGCGCGCAGCTCCGCCGAGGCAACCTGGCGTCGCCCGGGCCCATGATCCCGGACGAATCTTCTCTCGCCGTGAAAGTCCCAGCTTCTGAGGCGGGCGGTCCGTGTCGCTGCTTCGGCTTCCCGTAGGCCGCTAGCGAGCACCTTAATTCTGACACGCCCGCCGGGCTGACGTTAGAACCGCCCCGATAGCCGCTCCCGGCGGAATATTCCCCGGGACACCCCCTAATACCAGAGGTGGCCCGGAGGCCAAATGAATGCCGCTTAGGGTGGTAGAATGCGGGATGGGTCAGGGGCACGAACGCTTCAACAGCCCCCAACTAAGGATAGCCGGATGTTTGGTCGACGAGCGGCAAATCGCCTGAAGAACGCGGAAGAAGCCCTGACAGCCGGGCAGATTGACGAGGCCTTCGCCCTGGCGGACTCACCGGACGTTGCGGGTCAGGGCGGCGCGGACCGGCTCATTGCGGGTCTCGTCGATGCCCTTCTTCTCCGGGGTCAAGATCACTTGCTCTCTCGTCGTTTTTCCGAAGCCCTGGCCGACTTTGATCGCGCGGCCCGATGCGGGCCGGACGGCGTCAAGGTCGCCGAATGGCAGCGGCGGGCGCGCGAGGCGCTCCATCACGACCTACAGCTTGCGGGCGAGCAGAACGCCGCCGTCGCGGCGGGGCACCACCGACTTGCGGCGGGAAGCCTGGCCGGCGCGCAGGACGCGCGCGATCGTGCGCCGTTGGACAACACGGCGGCGGTGGCGCTGTCGCAGGCCATCGCCCGGCAGGCCGATCGTGCGAAGGACGCGGTGGACGCGGCGGAGTCGGCGCTGCGAGACGGCGACTTGGTTCGTGCGGCGCGAGAGCTGAGGAGCGCCCGCGGCCTGCATTCCAAGGCTGAAGAGTTAGCAGGGCTGGAGGCGCGGCTGCTGGAGCGCGTGATGCAGCAGGTCACGGAGAGTTTCAAGGAGGGACGCTTGAATCGAGCGCGACAAGAATTGGCCCTGCTCGGCGACATCGGACGGGAACGGCCGGATCGGATCGAGATTGAACAGGCATTAAGACTAGCGGGCGACGCGGCGCGGGCGCTTTCTGAGGATCATTATGTTCAAGCGGGCGTACTGCTCGGCCGGTTGGGCCAGTTGGGGTTGAGCGCGAAGTGGATCGGCGAGGCGCGGGAACATCTGGAAGTGGTTGACGAGCATCGCCGGGCGCTGTTGGAGGGCCCGCTGGGATTGCTCGTTGGACGCGACGTCACTCGACCCGGCGTTATGGATCAATGCGTCGCTGAAGAAACGGTCTCGGCCCCAGCGCGGCGCGTCAGAGTAGTCGAGAGTGCGCCACTGGTAGTGAGCCCGGCCGCGGAACAAGGCATTCTGCCAAGACGGTTGCTACTTCGGATCGACGGCGTGGGAAGCTTTTTGTTGATTCGAGGCGATCGCGTGACGATCGGGCGAGCCGGTGGCGGTGCGGACCTAGAACTCTTGAGCGATCTGGCCGAGCGGCAGGCGGAAGTGATCCGGGCAGCGGAGGATTATTTCGTTGTGGCGTCGAGCGGCGTGGAACTGGCCGGCCGCCGCGTGGACCATGCGCTGTTGCAGGACGGCGATCGATTGGCATTGGGCAAGCGCGTGCGATTAACGTTTAGACGCCCCAGCCTCAAGAGCACGACGGCGGCGCTGGATTTGGGCGAAGGTGTGCGAACGGCCGGCGATTGTCGGCGTGTGATCCTCTGGGGCGGACCGTTACTCCTGGGGAATAGCAACGATTGTCATATCCGGCTTCCGGTTGGGGGCCTCATCCTGATGGAGCGTGCCGGTGCAATCCTGGTTCGACCTGTCGGCCATGGTCATCAGCCGGTGACAGCACTTCCTCTCGGGGTGACGACGACGATCGGCGAATTAGGGATGCGCGTGCAGAGTTTCAACGGCAGCAGTGGCGGCGGAGTGGGCCGAGTAGTCGGCTAGGCGATCGCACCGGCTAATAGCCTGTGCCACAAGGACGAATGGGCGATGGCGTTTCAATTCAAGCAAGGTGATCGTCCCCTGCCGGGCTACACGATCCAACGCGGCGTCGGCCGCGGCGGGTTCGGCGAGGTCTACTACTCGACCAGCGATGGGGGCAAGGAAGTCGCGCTCAAATTCCTGCGCGAGAATCCGCAGATCGAGCTGCGCGGCGTTTCGCACTGCTTGAATTTGAAGAGCCCCTACTTGGTCGCGATTCATGACGTCAGGCAAAACGACGAAGGAGACTACTTCGTCATCATGGAGTACGTCAATGGTCCGTCGCTACGGGACCTGATGAACAGCGAGCCGAACGGGCTGGGCCCTCAGAAGGCGGCCTACTTCCTCCGCGAGATCGGCAAGGGCTTGGCGTACCTGCACGACCGAGGAATCGTCCATCGCGATCTGAAGCCGGGCAACATTTTCTACGAAGACGGCTATGTGAAGATCGGCGACTACGGTCTCGCCAAGATCATCGCCGCCAGCCAGCACTCGGGGCAGACCGTCTCCGTCGGCACCGTGCATTACATGGCGCCGGAGGTCGGCAGCGGGAACTATGACCGCACGATCGATATCTACGCCCTCGGCGTCATCCTTTATGAAATGCTGCTCGGCCGCGTGCCGTTCAGCGGTGCGACGATGGGCGAGGTGTTGATGAAGCACCTGACGGCTCAGCCGGAAGTCGACGAACTGCCCGAGCCCTTCCCGCACGTCATCCGCAAGGCGCTGGCCAAGGACCCAAAGGATCGCTATCAGACGGTCAACGAAATGATCGCGGAGATCTTCTCCGTGGCGGCGCTCGATCAATCGGTGGCGGCGTTTGAGCCGGGCAGCCTTTCGGCGGTCGCCGCGAAGGCCGCGCGCCAGATGCACGTCGGCGTCGGCGCCGTGGGCGGTTCCGGTCCTCTTGGCGCGACGATGACCGTGGGAACCGGCAGCAGCAACGTCGGCCAAGGTGCATTGACTCCTTCACCTGCGATTCCGGGAGTCGGAGGTGGACCGCCGGGCCGATTCGAGCGATTTCAGAATCGGATTGGCGCGCGCGTCGAGCGAGTGGCGCAGCGAATCGATCGGACGGCGTTGGGACAGCAGGTCGGCCAGACCGCCCACAGCCCGGGCGGCGATGTCGCCAAGATCGCCATTGCGTTTTTGCTCGCCGGCGGGATATCGTTCGCCGTCAGCCTTATCGCAGGTCCCAAGAACCATCACGGAGCATTCGCGGGAATCGTTTTTCTCAATATCGCCAGCGTCGTTCAAGGCGTTCTCGTCGGTACGTGGTTGAGTTATGACCGGCTCAAGATCGCCGGAGTCTGGATCCCTCGACTCATCATTGCCGCGATCGCGGGCGCGGGTCTGCTCGGCACGAGCGAGATCGCCGAGGCCGTTCGAGATCATATCGGCCGCGATGCCTCGAATTACGCGGGGGCGATGATGCTTTGTTTGGTTCTGGGCGACTGGGCGGGTCGGTTTTATGACGGACGCAAGGGCAAGATGTCGCTGGGTTCGGCGTTCTCGATCGGCCTCTTTGCTTTTGTTTGCGGCATTGTTTTTGCACACGGTGCGGGCCTGACCTTGGCCGCGATTGCCGCGGCGGCGTCACTGGCGGTTCAGTCCGTCGGCAGCCTTTGGCCGCTCTCGCCCGGCGCGGTGGTGCCAAGGACCCGAAACGATGACGACGAATCGCAACAGAACAAGACGGCCGATGAGCCGGAAGCGCCTGCGCCGGTGGCGGTCGAGCCGCCGGGCTTCGGCGCGCGAGGGAGCCGTGGCGGTAGGGGAACGGTAATCACGCCGACAGCGCCGGCGATGCTCGCTCAGGATCGAACTGACACGGGTGACCGCGTCCGCCGCAGCGCATTAATACGGACGTTCTGGCTCCTCCTGTCCACTTTCGCGTTGGTTGGGGGCATCATTCTTTTTGTAACGCCGAATTGGACAAACGAACCACTCGTATTCAGCGAATGGGACAATGCAAGAGGCTGGACGCAAGAACGTCAATTCGGAATCTTCATGATCTTCGGCACCCTGGCGATGAGCGTCTTCCTCTACTGCTTTACCCGCTCGTGGTCGGGCTACAAGTCGGGCTTTTGGCGGGGTCTGATTCGGCCGGCGGTCTTTTTCGGTGGGCTCGCGACGGCGGCTTGCTCGGGCATCGCCATGGGATTGCTCAATCCCGTAAACGAGGAAAGGCTGTTCGCGTTGGCGGGAATCCTGCTCGGCGCGATCACCAGCCTTTTCGTCTGGTTCGTTCCGGTCACGCCCTATCGACCGCGCGGAGCGTACGGAAGGCTCGTGAATAAGGACGGTTCGATCGACGAGCATGAAGAGGCGCGGCGGCTTTCCGGCCAACGATTCAAACGGGCGGGTTTTGTAGTGCTGTCAGTGATGGTCGGGATCATCGCCATCGTGGGCGCGAATTCCCATGGTCAAGATGCGGAAGAAGCCGTTCCGCCGATCGCGATCATCGGCAGTCTCATCGCAACGGCATGCTTTGTCACCGCCAAAAAACGTAGTCGTCCTCCGAAACCGAAGGCTATAAAGCTATCCCTGCCGCTTCGCCGCATCTTCGAAATCGACGCGAATCCCAATCTTGCGCGGCTGATCGAGCGGCACCTGTCGATGTTCGGTTATCGACTCGCGTCCAAGTCCGATCTGCTGTGGTCCTTCGAGCGCGGCAACTGGGCCCACCAGTTCTGGCAGAAGGACGTGCGGCAATGGAAGATCAAGCTCAACATCGCCGCCTACGAACTGGACACAGGTGGGTATCGCATCACCTGTTACCTCGACATGGACGCCGCCTTCCATGAGCCCGATTCGAAGCAACTGGCGATCCTCGACAGCGAGATTCAAGACCTCAAGGGTCTGCTCGGCGGGCGCGATGCGCCGTCCGGTAGCCCGGCGCAGACGATCTGAGCACTTGGTTGATCGACCCTCACCCCGGCCCTCTCCCTAAAAGGGAGAGGGGGCTATACTGCGGCGACAAATCCGTTCGGAGAGGTTGCCCCGTTGGACCCCACGCAGGACGCCGACAGTTTTCTTATCACCGCCATCCGCAAGGGCGACGAGCGCTCATGGCATCAACTCATCGAGCGCTATCAGGGACGGCTCCTGGCTTTTGCGCGGGCGCGACTGCGCCAGCCCGGCGAGGCGGAAGACGCGCTACAGGAGACGCTGCTTGGTTTTCTAACGAGCCTGAAGCATTATGACGCGTCGCGTTCGCTGGAGACGTATCTCTTCGCCATCCTTCGTTACAAGATCAGCGAGTTGCTTGAGAAAAAGCAGCGACGATCAGAGTTCGTTGGCGGTTTCGACGTGGAGGACGACAGCCCGGGCGTGGTGGAGCCGTCCGTCACCGAGACGCCGAGCCAGGTCGCCGTAGAGCGGGAGCGAGGGGCGCGACAAGCGGATGTGCTGGCGACGATCCTCCGCCGATTGATCGAGGAGCTGCGCGACAAGGGCAAACTCGAGGACTTACAAGTCGTCGAGTCGCTCTTCTACGTCGGCAAGCGCAACAAAGAGGCCGCGGAATTGCTCGGCCGCGACGAAAAGGCGATCGCAGGCGTGAAGTTTCGCGCGCTGGATCGTCTGCGCGAGTTTGTCGATGAATTGGTCGCAGAGGACCGCGGCTTATTGGAGGGAGAGTTGTCCAGCGAGGCGACGATCTGCAAAGTCTGGCGCGATCGTCGGCTCAGTTGTTTGAAGCGTAGCACCATCGGCTCCTATCTGCTCGGCGTATTGGAGGAGCCGTGGCAGTCCTACACAGCCTTTCATCTTGAAACGGTCCGTTGCTTGATGTGCCGGTCGAACCTCGACGACCTGTCCGCCGAAGAGGGCCCGACCGGCAGCCCGCAACTGGCCGAGCAGATGTTCCAATCCAGCGTGGGTTTCCTCTCCAAAGCCCCCTGAAATCCCGGTCGAGTGGGTAAGCGAAAGTGAGCCCCGCCAAGCGGTTTCGTTCCCATATCTGTGCGAGCCTCGCCGCCCTCGTTCTTCAGGCGGCGGGGGAATCGGGCGAAATAGTTCCTGAGGCTGGCGGTCGCGATGGACGCCTATCGGGCGCCGCCTTTTTTTCGGGCGGTTACGCGGTCGGGCGGAGTGATCCTATAATCGCGGTATCCCACCGGGGCTTGGGTGCCCCTACTCCCGGGTGTTTGTGAGGGTCGAAAGATGTCGTTTCGATGGTCGCGGGGCGTCCCGACGTGGCTGGCCGGCTTCGGCATCGTGGTCCTGGCAGCGGGAGTCTGTCTCGCGGGGCCGTCATCGAAGCCGGAAAAACACGCCAAGGCCAAGCTCTCGCTTTCCAAGCCCACCAAGTACGAGGATGAAAAGAAGGTCGTCCCGCAGGTGGAGGTGTACATCCCCTCCGTCGCGCGGCTGGTGGAGGAGATTCAGCGATCGCGGACCGCGAAGTTGTTTCAAGCGATGTCCGCGCTGATGCCGAAGCCGGTGGACGAGACCGGCGAAGGCTTCGACCTCCAGGCACTCATCACACTGTTGAAGAAGACGACGACCTGGCCGGACACGTCCGTCTCCGTTTTCACCTATACACAGGATCGCGAAGGCCGTCCGCGCTGGATGATCCGGCTCGACTGGCCGCTGGACAAACTTCGCCGGCGCGTCGATGAAATCCTCAAGCACGACGCGGCGAAGAAGATCCTCAAAGACTTCGCGCTGAAGCGCGAAGAGGACGGTTCCTATCAAATCGAATTGCCGGATACCGTCATCGCGGTTTTGCGCGAGACGGAAGGCGGCTCGCTCGTCGCCTCCACCGCTGATCTCAAGCCGCCGGAGAAAGCCTTCGGTCAGAAACCCGCCGGCGAGGACTCGACCGCGAAGAAGAAAACGAAGACGTCGCTGATCTATTGCCTCCTCAATCTGGAGGCGGGCAGCGAGGAGGAGCGGGGCAATTCGCTCTTTTCACAAATCTCCGGCGTTAGCGATATTCGTTATGCAGCCTCCGTCGGAAAAGACGGGCTTTGGAGCGAGCGATTCAACGTTCGTTGGAACCCGCTGATCGGCATGGCCCTCAAGGCCGTTTTCAAGAAAGCGTCCGAATCGTTTGATTGCCCCAAGGAAGCATTCGTCGTCGCGGCGTTTCATCTGGGCCTAACGGAGGGGCTGGCGGATTCGATCGCCGGGCTGCCGGCCGGAACGATCGGCTCACGGGCCGACGGCGAGGCCGCTATCTCTGTAGTGCCGGGCTCCGGGTTTCTGCCGATCCCGGATCTTTTTTATCAATTCCACGCCCGAGGGCGGGAGAAGATCATCAAGGACATCCGCAAGGCGATGCGTGAAGATGCAAAGAAACGCAAGGAAGACGATCGGCCCCTCGCCTGGCACGAGGAAAAAATAGGCGACCGCGTCGTGTTTTGGCGCGATCCCTCCGCTGACCGGCCCGGCGGTCTTTCCTTTATGAATTTTCGAACGGTCCTTTTCTTCGAGAAGAAAAAGGACGACGCCGGTGAGGATGAGAAAGGCAACCAACTGATCGTCGCGCAAACATCGACGTGGGCCGACGACGTCGTACACCGCTGGGACGTGCTGTGCGGCAAGCAAAGCCTCCGGATGCGAATGCCCAGCTCGGAGAAGGTCCACTGGCAGGCGATCATCCGGTGGAAAACGATCTACGCGATGCTCTCTCCGTATCTGACCCTTATAGCGGGACTGTCGGAGGAAGGCGGCACGGCCCCCAGCGTCGAGGAACTTGGCGACGCCTTGACCGATTCGACGATCGACATCCGCATTCTGTATTCAGGTCTGGATGCCCGGCATAATGGGCCGCTGCCGCTCGGCGCGGTATACGTACCCGCGGTGACGGCCGCGTCGTTGTCGGAAACGGCGGACCCCGATTCCGAGTCGCAGCGCGAACAGACCGCGTGCCGCAACCTCCGCGTGCTCCACCATCATGCTACGCTGTTCAAGAAGGACTACGGCCGCTGGCCATCGACCGTTGCGGAGTTGGACGGCTACGTCGATTTCGCGTCGCACCCCCAACTGCTGTCGCTTCGACCCAAAGACGGCGGTTTTCTTGGCGGCTTCGTCTCCATGTTTACGACCGGTAAGGAGAAGAAAGCGCGGGAGGAAGGCGACCTGGACGACGACGCGATCGACGACTCGTTGTACGAGATCGATTGGTCGACGAGCGACTGGAAGCTGAAGTTCCGTGCGAATGAGTTTACGGACTACGCAACGATTTACATCGACACAGAGGGAGAAATCCACCGGGTGCCGAAAAAACGATCGACAGATGAAACATCACCTGAAAAGGAAATAGCCAAGGCCCAAGAAAAAATCCTGAAACGATATAACCAGAACAAATTCTGTCCTAATTAGCCAAGGAGCCTAGTCATGCGTCGAAACCTGATCGCGTTGATTGCCGCCCTGTTCGCGTTTTCCCTTTTTGCCGCCGCGCCCGCCAAGACGTGGGCCCGGCTCAAGGATGAGCCCAAGAAGGAAAAGAACAAGGACGACGAAGATTCCGCCAAGAAGTCC
>CAYMXF010000038.1:16692-18799 GCA_964393935.1 uncultured Planctomycetaceae bacterium | reverse complement strand
ACGATGTCGTCGACGGTGGAGGCCCAGCCGCACTCCGGGCACCGCACTTCGCGCAACCCCCTGAGGTTGTAGGAGCACTGGGGGCAGTGTGCCGCGACTGAGCCGCTGGCGGAACCAGCATCCGCTTGATTGGCGAGGAGCGAGGGCGTCGCCCGCCAAACTCGCGCGGTTCCTCCGAACCACGCGGCACCAGCGAAGAGGGGAATCGTGTAGGCAATCGTGAAGAAAAACTCATTCGACCAGTTCGACCCCGAGGGGCTGTTTGGTTCATAAAGAAACACACCAAGCGGGGAAAGAAGTAGAAGAACGGCTAGCGCTGCTGTTATCCATTTGCATCGTGTCGACCAAATTACCCGATTCTTCCACAATCCGACCCAAAAAAGAAGCGCGAACAACGTGCTTACTTGATACGCTTCCCAAGAAAGTCCGGTGTCCTTAATCTCACCGTCGCTGAAAATGTGGATAAGGCAGAATGAGAGAAAGAGTATTCCGGGCAGCAACGGAATCAATGCTCCCCCGATTGCCAAGCGAGTTGCGTCCGGCGACATGATGTTCCCTCCAAAAGAACTGCGAGAAAGAGACTTTGAGGACGACAGACTTTGAATCGGCACCCACCAAAGCAAGCAACAACCGAGGCACCACAGCCCCGCCATCGACGAGGACTGAGCCGGCGGGATCATTTCAGTAATGATGCAATTCGTGCTGGTGAGAATGGGCTGCCAGAGGATGACTTGCGCAAACAGGAGCACGGTTAGCGCGGTCGTGGACATCGTGCGAATTCCAGTCCAGCGGACGTACCTTCGCCAAATCCAGAGGACGGAGATGCTAAGAACACTTGTGCATGCGAAAAATCCTGTTTGAATCGGTTCGAGGCCGGTAAGGCTCTTTGGAAGCAGCGAGCCGGCGACGAAAAACGCGCCTGTCACGACGTATGTCAGCGCTTGCAGCAAGACGATCCTGTAGGTCCGATCGTTCATCGATTCGGCTCCTCGTGATGAAATCGCGTCGTCGCTAATTAGTTAGACAACGTGTCAACAGGGCCAGTCTTTCCTTTCCGGGAGAGGAGTTTCTTGCAATTCATACCGGACCCTACAGGAACCATCCAAGATGGGTATAATTCCTTTGATGCTCGGTGAATTCGATATCGACGACAAACTGCCGGCCCTGGTCGACCGCATTGTCGAGAGCTACATGGCCGACCCGCGGACGCGGCACATCGACCGCGGCTATCTGCCCAGCGCGGGCGAGATCGTTCGCATCATCGAGATGCTGCTGGAGGTCTCCTATCCCGGCTATTTCGGACGACAGAACCTTAGCGGCAAAAACGTCCGGTATCACGTCGGCGATCTGATCCCGCGCTTGGGGCAGGCCCTGTACTTGCAAATTTTCCGTTCGTTTTGCCATCAAAACGAAATCGATGGCAATTACGATCCCGCAGGCTCGGACCTGCAAGCGCTACCGTTGGACGTGAAGGCCCGCGAGTACGCCCAGAAGTTTCTCCAGAAGATCCCGGACATTCGGGCGATGCTGGCGCTGGACGTTCAGGCGGCGTACGACGGCGATCCCGCCTCGGCGAATACCGACGAGGTAATCCTGGCGTACCCCGGCGTGCTGGCCGTGACGGTCTATCGATACGCCCACGAGTTGTATGCGATGGACGTGCCGCTCCTTTCGCGGACGATGAGCGAGTGGGCGCACCAGCGGACCGGCATCGATATCCATCCCGGCGCGAAGATCGGGCGGAGCTTCTTCATCGACCACGGCACGGGCGTCGTGATCGGCGAAACCACGGAGATCGGCGACAACGCCAAGCTCTATCAGGGCGTGACGCTCGGGGCGCTGTCCTTCCTCAAGGACGAGCGTGGTCGCATGGTCCGCGGCTACAAGCGCCATCCAACGGTCCGCGACAACGTCACTATTTACGCCAATGCGATTATCCTGGGGGGCGATACGGTGCTCGGCGAAGGTTCCACGGTCGGCGGTTCGACCTTCCTGACGACGAGCGTGCCGCCGGGCTGTACCGTCACGACGAGCGCGCCGGAACTGAAAGTACGGCCGCCGAAACAAGCCGCCGCGCCGGCCCATGCGCCGGATTTTTGTATTTGAC
>CAYMXF010000038.1:12835-16592 GCA_964393935.1 uncultured Planctomycetaceae bacterium | reverse complement strand
GTGCTCTGCGACCTCAAGCTTTACGCCGACACGCCGGCGGGCGTCATCGAGGGCAAGATGTTGGCGACCGCGTCCGGCCCCGTGTTCGTCAGCCCCTTTGATCGCGCGGGTCTGGCGACATCCAGCGTGGACTTGAAGGTCGGGATCGTCTTGGGCGGAGGCGTGGTAAAAGAGCCCCGGAAGGTGCGGCTCGTGCTGAACGACCCGCGCTACAGCATCGCCCAGCAGATCGTGACGCGACTGAACGGGCGCTACGCCAAGTCGGACCCGATCGCCGACGCCAAGGGCCCAAGCATGATCGAGGTGACCATCCCGCAGGAGTTTAACGACCGCAAGCGCGTTTTTCTGGAACGCGTCCTGCACACGACGCTCAATGAGCACCCGGCCATGCTCGAACGGCGGGCCAAGGATCTCAGCGAGGAAATGAAGGACGATCAGGCCGAATACGAGTCGATCGGGCTCGCGTGGGAGGCCATCGGCAAAATCGCGTTGCCCGTCATTCGCGAGCACTACCACGATTCCAAACCGGACGTGAGCTACTTCGCGGGACGGACCGGGCTTCGCCTGGAAGACAACGACAGCGTGCCCATCGTCGGCAAACACGCCTTGGACGCGAACAGCCCTCACCGGTTACAGGCGATCGACGAACTTGGCTACGCGACGGACATGCACAGCGCGGGCGAGCAGCTTCGCAAACTTCTCGACGATCCCGACGAAGACATCCGTATTCGCGCGTACCTTGCCCTGCGCCGGCGGCCTCACCCGGCGATCGAGTCAAAGGTGATGGACGAAGACAACTTCGTGTTGGACGTGGTGGACAGCCACGGCCCGTACTTGATCTACGTGCAGCGGCTCATCGAACCGCGGATTGCGATCTTGGGAACGCAGATGAAGTGCGTTCCGCCGGCGGTCTATCCGGGCGACCGCGATGATAAGCGTCGCTTGTTGACGCAGATCAGCGCAAAAAATGGTGACGAGTTCCTGACGGTGATCTACCGCAACAAGCGGACGAAGATAAACTCGCCCACGCTGGAGGCGCCGCTTCAGGTCGGCGGTTTAATCCGATTTTTAGGCAACCGCTTTGAGACGGATGATGAAGACAGGCCGACGGGCTTGGCGGTGCCGTACTCCGAGGTCGTCGATATCCTACACGCATTCTGCAAGAGCGAGGCGATCCCCGCCCATCTCGTCGTGGAAGAGGCGACGGCGCGCGAGGATTCGGACATCGAGAGCACGAAGGAGCGGGAGGAGTCAGAGTATTGACCCGCCGGCCCCACATCCGTCAACGACGCAAAATAACGCTAGTTTTTATCGCATTTTCAATATTATATTTTTGGTGCGGGTCAAAACTGCGTCCGATAGGCTTGCAACCTATCCAGCGGCAGGATTGATAATCTTTTCTCGCCGATAATTTGCCTCGTCCTAAATTTGGTGTTATAATTGAGGGTCTTTCAAACCCCTCCTTCAGGGGAAGTAGGCCCTGTAAATACAGGCACTTAGGTCCAATTTCCGGGTTGGGATTCAACGGACGGGGTCCTCAGGAAGTTCAGCGGACGGTTATCTTTCGGGAGTGCTTGTGGCCGGACGGTCCACCGAACAACTTACGGAACAGATTCGCCAGGCGTCGGACATCACCGATGTAGTGTCGTCCTATGTGACGATGAAGCGGGCCGGGCGACAGTTCAAGGGCCTCTGTCCCTTCCATAACGAAAAGACCCCCTCTTTCCATGTGACCCCGGAGCGGCAGGCTTTTAAGTGCTTTGGCTGCGGGGCGGGCGGGGACGTGTTCAAGTTCATCCAATTACGTGAAAACGTCAGTTTCCCAGAGGCCCGGGCGATTCTAGCCCAACGGGTCGGGATTCCGCTGGAGAGCGAGTCTAAGACCCATTCGGCGAGCGAGAACGGCCCTGGAAAGCTGGAAATTGAAAGGGTCAACCGCTGGGCGGTGGCCTGGTTCCAAAAACAGCTCGCGTCGGCCGAAGGCAAAACGGCCCGGGAATATGTCGCCGGGCGCGGTATGACCGAGGCGTCCGTCGAACGATTCGCCATCGGGTATGCCCCCGTGGGTTGGGAGGTCATGGCGATGGCGGCCAAGGAGAAGGGCATCCCCGCGGAATTGCTCCTGGCGGCCGGGTTGGCGCGGCCTAGGGCAGAAGGCGGGGGCCTTTATGACGCATTCCGAAATCGGCTGATGTTCCCCATCGTGGATGCGATGAACCGGGTGGTTGGGTTTGGGGGCAGGACGCTCGGCGAGGACGATGCGAAGTACGTCAACACGTCCCAGAACCTCCTCTTCGACAAAGGTCGGTGCCTTTACGGCCTGGCGACGGCCAAGGACGCCTTCCGCGAACAGAAAACGGCGGTCGTCGTCGAGGGCTACGTCGATTGCATCATGGCCCAACAGTCGGGCTTTACGCATGCGGTGGCGACGCTGGGTACGGCTTTGACGGCCGATCACGTGCGCCTGTTGCGGCGGTACGTCGATCGTGCGATCCTTATTTTCGATTCCGACGCGGCTGGCCAGCGTGCGGCGGACCAGTCTTTGCCGTTGTTCCTCACCGAATCGTTGGAAGTGCTTTTGGCGAACGTCCCAGAAGGTAAGGACCCCGCCGATTATCTGCTTTCTAGCGGCCCAGCGGCCTTCGCCGCGGTTTTGACCTCGGCGGTCGGGGCGCTAGAATTCAAATGGAAACAGGTTTTGCGGCAGTGCCGAGGCGAGGCCACGGCCCCTGACCGGCGGAGGGCGGTCGAGGAGTTTTTGGGTCTCATCGCGCGATCGAGCGAGTTCGGCACTTGCGATCCTATTCAACGGGGGTTGATTCTCAACCAGGTTGGAAAGCTCCTTGGTCTCTCCGGTGAGGAAGTTAATCGGCAACTGAGGATCACCGCGCGACGGTTAGGCCCGGCGCCTGCGGCGGCCTCCGACCGGTCGATGGGGAGTCCCGCGGCATTCCGTCAGCCTGTATTGCTGGATGCCATGGACGGTGCGGCGCGGGATCTGGTGGAGGTCCTGCTGAACGCGCCTGAATACTACGGAGCGATCGCGTCGGAGTTCGATCCGCGCGAGATATCGAATACCCAGTTGCGGGAGATTGCACTCGCGGTGGCGGAAATGGTGGGACGGCCCAAGGCATGGTCGCTGGCCGGTTTAATCAGCCGGTTCGAATCCGTCGAAACTTCCGCGAGAATCATGGATTTACAAACGGCCGGGCAGCGGCGTGGCAACTACAGCGGCACTGTGGAAGGTGCGCTGGCCCGCCTCCGGCAATTAAGGGAGCAGCGCCGGCTGAATGAGCTGGCGGCCGGGCTTCGCGCCAAGGTCCCTTTGATGGAGACCGAGCGTGGGACGGCGTCGCCGACCGAGATCCGCAAGGGCCTGTCGGCGGAAGATCAAGAGAAGCTCCGATCCGTCGGGGAGATGGCCCGACGGGTGAGTCATTTCGCGGCGCAAAGGCATTTGGCGACCCCGGCAACCGTGGGTGCCGAGCCGAGCGCGTCGTGAGCCGCCGAGGGATTCGGCGATCGTTCGGGAATTGAGGATGATGCGGCGATTTGACGTGACAGATCGCCCATCGAGTTCTCGAATGGAGAGAAGAAGGCCGGCCGTCGCACGGTTGCGTCGGTCGCAAGGTAACAGGAGATGAGCTGCGCGGGTCCTTCGGACCTTAGCGCGCCAATCGCAGACGAGTTGGAGCCGCACACCATGATGAGAGCGATGAGTGATGATATAGCAGAACAGCCCGCCGCCGCCCCGGCC
>CAYMXF010000038.1:4295-12735 GCA_964393935.1 uncultured Planctomycetaceae bacterium | reverse complement strand
GCGACCCGGTGGAGCAGAGCTTGAACGAGCTGATCGAGAAGGGCAAGCGACGAGGCTTCCTGACCTGGGAAGAGTTGAACGAGGCCCTGCCCGATGAGGCGATCCTGCCGGACCGGCTCGAGGCGATCCTACAGAAAGTCGACGAACTGGGCATCGACATGGTCGACGAGGCCGAAGCGGCCAAGCTGACCTTCGGCGATGACAGCGCCGCCGACACGCGCAAGAAACCCTTCGCGCCGGACGAGCCGATCCCCGTCGAGGACGATTTCCCAGTTGAGGCGCCCAGCCGGCGCATCGACGACCCGGTGCGGATGTACCTGACGCAGATGGGCGAAATCCCGCTCCTGACGCGTATGCAGGAAATCACGCTGGCCAAGAAGATCGAGCTGACGCGGACCGCGTTTCGGCGGAAGGTGCTCGAGTCGGATTGCAGTCTGGCGTCGGCGGCCGAGACGCTCCAAATGGTCAGCGAAGGGTCGCTGCCCTTCGACCGGACGATGAAGATTTCCAGCGGCGAGAACCAGGTCAAGCAGGCGGTGCTTCAGCGGCTTCCCGGCAACCTGGCGACCTGTCGCAAGCTCATGGAACTCAACCAGGAAGATTGGGCGAAGCTACACGAAGGCCGCCCGAGCGAGTCGAACAAGCGGGTGATCTGGCGGCGCATTCAGCAGCGACGCCGCAAGGCCGTGACGCTCCTCGAAGAGTTGGCCCTGCGGACCAGCCGCGTCACGCCGATGATGCGCAAGCTGTTCGCGCTTTCTGAAAAATTGACGGACGTCGAGACCCGGCTTAGCGATCCGAGAAAATCCGCCGCGATCGGGGAAGAAGAGCGCGAGGCGATGACGGACGAGGTCGCCGGTCTTCAGGACTTGGTGCTCGAGACGCCGGAAATGCTCCGCAAGCGCGTGACGGACATCCGGCGGGTCTTCGCCGAATATGAGGATGCCAAGCGAAAGCTCTCCGGTGGCAACCTGCGGCTGGTCGTTTCCATCGCCAAGAAGTACCGAAATCGCGGCCTGCCCTTCCTCGACATCATCCAGGAGGGCAACACCGGCCTGATGCGTGCGGTGGACAAGTACGAGTATCGCCGCGGGTACAAGTTTAGCACCTACGCGACGTGGTGGATCAGGCAAGCCATCACCCGGGCCATCGCCGATCACGCCAGAACGATTCGCATTCCCGTCCACATGATCGAAACCATGAGCCACCTGCGGAACATCTCTCGCGAGCTGCTCCAGGAACTCGGCCGCGAGCCGACCATCGACGAAATCGCCAAGAAGGCGCGGATGCCGCTGACGGAAGTCCGCCGCGTCCTGAAGATCAGCCGCCATCCGATCTCGCTCGATCGCCCGGTCGGCGAGGGCGAGGATTCCTATTTCGGCGACTTCATCGAGGACGGCACCGCCGAAAGCCCCGTGAGCACGGCGACGAACGAGATGCTCAAGGACCGGATCGAGCAGGTCCTCAAGAGCCTGACCTACCGCGAGCGGGAGATCATCAAGCTCCGCTACGGCATCGGCGACGGCTATACCTACACGCTCGAAGAGGTCGGCAAGATCTTCAAGGTGACGCGCGAGCGCGTGCGGCAGGTCGAAGCCAAGGCCATCCGCAAGCTCCAGCACCCTGTCCGGTGCCGCAAGCTGCAAGGCTTCCTGGATGTGGACGGCAATCTCCGCCAGCCGGAGGAGATGATGTAGGTCGATCTACGATACGAGGTACGATAACGATGATGCAGCTAAAGCCCCGGGCAACGCCTGTCCGGGGCTTTTGTTTATGAACTGTTAAGCCGTGAAGTGCGAATCCGTCGGGACTCGACTTTGCGGCGTGTTTATTGTACGTTATCTACTGCATTGGGCGTGGAGGATCGACGCGTCGAAGCTCCCCGCACTTGCTAGAATTTTCCCCAAGACGATGGATCGGCGAGGGGCGTGGGCGATCGTTTTACCTGCCGAGCGCTGGTGAAACGACGCCGGTTGGTTTATCCTGACGGATCACGATTTGAGAGCCGATGGGGGATGGTCCGAGGATCGTTCCATCGCCCTTTGGACGCCGACGGTAGATCGCATGACCGAGTCGATGCAGCAGCTTCCAGACAATCCAGACGCAACGCACGTAACATCCGAGACGGAAGGTGACGCGGCGATCGACCGCGCCGTTGAGGAGGCGATGGAAGGCGCGACCGCGGCGGATCTCTCCGCCGCCGTGGCCCGGATGACACCGCCGCAGGAGCCGGGCGAAGGAGCGATCCTCAAGGGCCGCATCGCCAACATCGGCTCGCAGGACGTGCTCATCGACTTTGGCGGCAAGAGCCTCGGGGCGATGCCGCTTGCGGAATTCAGCAAGGACGAGAAATACACCGTCGGCGACGAGATCGAAGTCGCGCTGGTCGGCGGTGACGAATTGCCCGGCGGGCTGTTGGCGGTTTCACGGCGCAAAGCGAGACAGACGTCTCTTCTGCGCAACCTGAAGCCGGGCACGATCGTCGAGGGCGTTGTCCGAGGGATGAACAAAGGCGGGCTCGAAGTGGACATCGACGGCCTGCGCGGGTTCATCCCGGCCAGCCAGGTCGATCTGCACTTCCTCAAGGATATTTCCTCGCTGCTCGGGCAGACCGTCCGCGCGGAAGTGACGAAGTGCGACCCGAACGAGGACTCGATCCTCCTTTCCCGCCGAAAGTACCAACTCCATGAAGAAGAGCATCGCAAGGCGGAGGCGTTTGCTTCGCTGCAACTCGGCGAGGTACGACGCGGCGTCGTGCGCGGCCTGACAGAGTACGGCGCGTTCGTGAACCTCGGCGGCGTGGACGGGCTCCTGCACATCACGGACATGAGCTGGGGCCGTATCAACAAGCCCGAGGAGGTCGTGAAGGTCGGCGACGAGGTCGAAGTCAAGATCATCAAGCTCCAGCGGGAGGAGCGCAAGGTCTCGCTGAGCCTCAAACAGGCCCGGCCGAACCCCTGGGAAAGCGTCGGCCAGCGCTACGCCGTCGGAGACCAGCTCAAGGGCCGCGTTCTGCGAATGCAGAACTTCGGGGCGTTCGTGGAATTGGAGCCCGGCGTGGAAGGGCTGTTGCCTTTGAGCGAATTGAGTTGGACACGGCGTTTGCGGCACCCGTCGGAGATGCTCAACGAAGGCGACGTCATCGAAGTCAAAATCCTGTCGATCGATCCGGAAAAACGGCGGCTCTCGCTCAGTGTGAAGAATCTCAAAGAAGACCCCTGGGCGGCGGTGAAGGAGAAGTACGCCGTAGGGACCGTTCTCCTGGCGAAGGTCGCGCGGACGGCCGAATTCGGCGCGTTCGTGGAGCTGGAAGAGGGCATCGACGGTCTCGTGCACATCTCCGAAATCGCGGACGTGCGCATCAATGCGGTGACGGACAGGCTCAAGCCCGGCCAGGAAGTCGAGGTCCGCATCCTGGGCGTCGATACCGAAGCGAAGAAGATTTCGCTCACCATGAAGAAGCCGCCCGCGCCGCCTTCGCCGGAAGAGCTGGCCAAGCGTGAGCGCGAGCGCCAAGCCGTCCAGAAACGACGGGAAAAGCGCGAGTCCCGCCGCGGCGGGATTACGATCGGCTGGGACCAGGGCCTCGGCGGCTTGGACCCGTCCAAATTTGCGCGATAGCCCTGCGCCGCGATTTAAGGTTGGGGAGCATGGGCCTCCGGCCCGTGCGTTTAGGTTCGTCTCCTTGCCAACAACAAGGGCTCTGCCAATAATCTTCCTCCCAGACCAACCGCGTGGTGCTGCCGGGAGGGGGAGCATGGGCCTCCGGCCCGTTGCGTCCTCGCTCGCGACAGCGCCGGTGTGGTGCTGCCGGGTAGGTAGCTCAGTTGGTAGAGCAACGGACTGAAAATCCGTGTGTCGCCGGTTCAATTCCGGCCCTACCCAATTGTTCAATGACACCACAGAGGGATAGCGGTGCGTGACGCACCGCCCAGTTTGACGCTATACTTTTTTGCATGACCATCGATACTCTCAAAGAGTGCCTCTCCCGTCGGCCGTTCGAGCCGTTTCGCGTGGTCACCTCCAGCGGGCAGACTTACGAAGTCCGCCATCCCGAAAACGCGGTCCTTTATAAGAACGGTCTCGTCGTCGCCTACGGGGCCGCCAACGGCGACCTCCCGGAGCGCGTGGCCATGCTATCGCTCTTGCATATCACAGCCGTTGAAACGGTCCAAGCGGCGTAAAGAATCCGTCTTGCCGGTTCAATTCCGGCCCTACCCAGTTCCCCCTTCGACAGGCCACAACTCTTACGCGGCGCTGTGGGAAGCACGACGTAGCGCGGCGGAGAAGACGCCGGTTAGGCCCAGGTGACTTGTGCCGTCAACCAAACAACTGTAAAGAGCCGGCACTCAAGAAACTGTATGAGGGTCAGCGAGGCGCCGAGGACCGCGCGACGTACACCCGAATTCCGTCATGATTCGGCGCTGCTAACCTCAACTCGCTTGCTCGAAGAGTTCCCGTTCCAAGAGGTCAAAGAATCGCTCCACGTTCCGGCGATCGAAATAGTCCTCGAAGTACGTGATGGAAAGACTCATGCGATCGCCGTACGTGGTGCGGCCCAGCATCCAGCCGGGATGACAATTCATGGGTCCGGCGCCGGTGAGGTTGGTCACCGTAGCCGTACCCAAGTGCGTCACGGAATTGTCAAACTGATAGCCGGTGAAGCCGGCGGCGGCGCGGGGGAGCCGGTGCGTCGTCAACCAGCGCGTCAAACCCAGCGGCCACCGTGCGGCCGCCCGATACATGCACCACATCGCCTGGTCGCGATGCTTCTCGAAATAGTCGTGAAACTGACGGGCCGCCGCCGCATCGGCCCTGGCCCAATCCGCCAGATCCGCGGCCGCGAAAGCGATCCACGGGATGGTGACATAGTTGCCGCATACGCCTGGACGCGGGCCGGACCGCGGCGCGGGCACGGGCTGAGGAAAGAGATAGTGCGACCGCGGGCGGCCCTGCCGCGTGGCCATCCCGTGATAGGCCCGCGCCAGCGCGACCAGAATCGCGCGGGAGTATCGAAGCGGGCCCGGCCGGGTCCGCTGCTTCGCCAAAGCCTCGAATCGCTGTCGCTGCTCGGCGGAGTAAGTCCGGAGCGTCAGTCGGCACGTCTGTGGCGCATCGTCCGGCCTGCTCACAATCCTTGGCTGACGGTAGCTGTCGTATCGAGCGTAGAGCAGGCGTCCCTGGCAGGCACGCAGCGCGGCAACGGGAAAGCTCGCCTTGAACGGATCCGGGAACGTCGCTTGCGGATCGGGGTTCAACGTCGGCGTTCGTCCGCACAAGAGTTCGTGCAGCGCTCCAAAGAGCGCGTGGCCCCCTTCGATATCCATGAGCGGATGCGCCCAGCGCAGGCCGAGGCGATGGCGGCCCTCTCCCATCTGCACGTGCACTAAACGAAGTTGCGGACCCTTCTGGACATCGACCGGATCATCTATCGCGCGGTTGAGCGGCGCCCAGATATCATCGGTTTGCGGATCGACGTGATGGTACTCGTATTCGACGGCTTCCTCGAGATGCGCATCGCGGTCGATGTGCCAAGAGGGTCGATGCAGCAGAGGCGCGTACCGAATGTGCGCCGACAGGGCAGGGTAGTGTTCGCCAAGCTGACGAAGGGCGCTCGCGAGTTTGCCGGAGTCCAGCGGCCCGGCGAGTTCGGCGATGATCATGAGGCTTAGGCCGCAATACCCCCGCCGGCGTAGCGATTCGTGCGTCACGAGCAGAACGTAATCCGCGGGATTCAGAGGATAGGCAAGCGATTTCGCCAATCTCGACCTCCATGTTTCCGTTTCCGCATTCCGCTCCCTTCGAGACCAATGGATGGCGAGGACTTGCGGCGACCGGCGTTCCTGGGTACCTTCTTATGGCCATAACAAGCAGTTATCGTTCGCGCGATGGGCCCGATCACGCGCCCTTGCGACAGAGGCTTGCAGCGGGCCTCGCAAGAGTATGCGATGGGTGCAATCCCATCACAAGGAGCCGCGGTGCCCCGAAGCACGATACGTCTTACTCACTACGTCGAACATCTCTCGATTCTCGATCCGGAGGGCGTGGTCGATAAGGTCCTGGATCCCCGGTTATCGCCGGAGCAATTGCGCGCGCTGTACAGGGCGATGGTTCTGGCTCGCCGCTGGGATGATCGAATGATCACCTTGTCCCGGCAAGGACGCATCGGCACCTACCCACCCACGCGCGGCCAGGAAGCCGCCTCGCTCGGCCCGGCCTTCGTCATGGGCAAGGACGACTGGCTGGTCCCTTCCTTCCGAGAGATGCCGGCGATGCTCTATCTCGGCTGGCCCATGGACCGGCTCATCCTCGGCTGGTGGGGCGGGCACGAATACGGGGCGCAGCCGCCGGAAGGTCTGAACATCCTTCCGCTCTGCGGGCCGGTGGCGACGCAATGTCCCTACGCCGCCGGCATCGCCATGGGAAACAAGCTCAAGGGCGGCGGCAGCGTCGTGGTCGCGTTCGTGGGCGACGGCGGAACCAGCGAAGGCGACTTCCATGAAGCCATGAACGTCGCCGGCGTATTTCGACTGCCGCTGGTCATGATCGTGCAGAACAATCAATGGGCCATCTCTACGCCGCGCTCCAGTCAGACGGCTTCGCAGACGATTGCGCAGAAGGCGGTCGCGTACGGCTTCAATGGCATCCAGGTGGATGGCAACGACCTATTCGCCATGATCGTCGCGTCCCGCGAGGCCGTCGAGCGGGCGCGGTCGGGCGGCGGGCCGACGTTGATCGAGGCGATCACCTACCGATTGGGCGAGCATTCAACCTCCGACAGCTCGAAGAAATACCGGACCGCCGAGGAAGTAAAAACCTGGGAGCAACGAGATCCGTTACTTCGCTTTACGCGATACCTTGAACAACGGCGCATTTTGAGCGAGAGCATCAAGGGTCTCGTGGAAGAGGACGTGCACCAGGAAATCTCGGCGGCGATCCACCGAGCCGAGGCCTATGTGCCCGATCCGTCGGATCCATTCCATCATTGCTTCGCCACGCTGCCCAACCATCTGGCCGCGCAGCTTCAGGAGTTTCAAGCCTATCTTCGCCTCCTGCCCGATGGGGCCGGGCCTGAAAAAACGCCGCCGCCGGTCCAGGCGCCGGGCCGTCCACAGGCGCTCGAGCGCATGGCGGATGAACAAGCGCACACGCGAAAGGAACCGGTGCAGGTTCTCCCTCTTATTTCCTACGCCGCTGAATGAGAATGGGGTTAGTCATTCCTAAACCCTCGGCCTCTGGCCCCTGGACACGGGTAAACTTCACGAATGGCCAAGACCAGGGCGAGTGTTACGGACGCCCAATCCGCTGACCACCCAGTGCCGCTCTATGGGTGCGCGCTGGTGATCGTGGTCGCGGGCATTGCGGCGCATTGGCCGAGCTTCCACGGCGTTTTCTTGCTCGACGACGATCTTCACATCGTCGCCAACTCAGAGATCATAAATTTCTGGCCGATCTGGCCACATTTGTCGGACCCTGACCGCCCGATCGTGCGGCTTTCGCTCGCGCTCAACCATGCCCTCGGCGGACTCAACCCTGTCGGCTATCACGTCTTCAACCTCATGGTGCACCTGGCCGCCGCGATGACGCTATTCGGTCTTGGTCGACGAACGTTGATTCAGCTTAAGAATCAACGGCGGGTAGACCTTGCAACAGGGCTTGCCTTCGCCGCCGCGCTGCTCTGGGTCGTTCATCCGCTGACGACGCAGGCCGTGACTTATGTGATCCAGCGCGGCGAATCGATGATGACGCTCTTTTATCTGCTCACGATGTATTGCGTCGCCCGGGGAGCGACGGCGCGGCGAGGCTGGCCGTGGTATGGAGCGGCCGTCCTGGCGTGCGCAGCCGGCATGGGCAGCAAGGAGGTCATGATCACCACACCGTTGGTCGTTCTCATCTACGACCGGCTCTTCCTCGCCGAATCGTGGCGATCCCTCCTGCGAAAAAGATGGGCCGTCTATCTAGCGTTGGCGGCGACCGGCTTGATCCTGCGCGGCAGCGGCGCGGCCGCCGGCCTCACCGGCGCGCGCTCCCTGAACGCCGCCGCCGTGGGCTTTGGGTACCAGGGCGTCACGCCCTGGCAGTATCTGCTTTCACAGCCAGGTATCATCCTGCACTATCTCAGACTGGTCATCTGGCCGCATCCCTTGTGCTTCGACTATGACTGGCCGCCGGCGTCGCTGTCGGCGAAGACCATCGCCGCCGGTGCAGTGATGATTTTGCTTCTCGGGGCGACGGCGTGGGCGCTATATCGAAAACGCCCCCTGGGTTTTCTCGGCGCCGCGTTCTTTCTGATCCTCGCGCCGACCTCGAGCTTCGTGCCGATCAAGGATCTCGCCGTCGAGCATCGTATGTACCTGCCGTTGGCGGCTGTGATCGTGCTGCTGGTCATTCTTTTCGACCGGCTCGTTGAGTTTCTAACGGTAAACGCTCGGCAGGCACG
>CAYMXF010000038.1:0-4195 GCA_964393935.1 uncultured Planctomycetaceae bacterium | reverse complement strand
GTTCTTGTGCATGTTCACCTGAATCTCGGCATGGTCCTGCACAAGCTCGGTCGGTTGAGCGAAGCCGTCGAGCACTATCGCACCGGATTGACCGCCAGTCCCCAACTGGTCCCGCCGAGAAATAACTTGGGCATTGCGCTACGCGATTTGGGACGGCTTGCGGAAGCCGAAGAGGCCCATCGTACCGCCTTGCGATATGCCCCTAACGACGTCGCGACGCATGACGCGCTGGCTTACGTGATGGAACTAGAAGGCAAACTCCGCGAAGCCGCCCAGGAGTATCGGGAGGTGCTGCGGATCGAGCCTGGCAATGCCGGCGCACGCGCCAGGCTTCAGGCGTTGAATGCGAAGTTCGGGAGGGCGAACGGACGATGAGCGAACACGTCGCGCGGAAGTTCGTCGGCGATTCTTGGTTTGGCATCATGGATGTCCGGGTCGGCTGAAGCAGGCGATCATGCCGCCAGAAAGTCGTCCTGAAGTTTGCTTCGCAGCTTCGCCAGGGCGCGATTCTGAATCTGTCGAACGCGCTCTTTGGTGACGCCGATGAGCAGGCCCACCTGCTCCAGCGTCTTCGGGCCATCGGCCGGCAAGTTTTCGACTCGACCCAAGGCAAACCTGGCCTGGATCACCTTGACCTCGACATCGTTGAGGTCGGCGGAGTTCTGAGTGAGGATGCCGCGGAGTTCGTCCACGCAATCCGCCTCGACCCCCAGCCGCTGTAGATCGAGAAAGTCGCTCTTTTCCAAGGACGGATCGAACTCGGTCGGGAACCGTCCGCGATAGCGGCTGGCTTTCATGGCTACGCGGCTGAAGCTCTTGAGGATCGCCCGGCATGCGTAAGTGCTGAACTTAAAGCCGCGGGCGCAGTCGAATTTGTCCACGCTGCGCAGCAGGGCCATGTTGCCTTCGCTAATCAGCTCGGCATAATCGAAATTGCCCAGCCGCGTCCGCTTGGCCATCGCCAGAACGAGCGGGACGTTGGCCTGGACGATCTCGCACCGCGCCGCGATGGCCTGGGCATGCCACCAGAGCACCTCCGCCGTGCCCTTCGACGTGAGGCGCCGGCCGGCGAATTCGCGCAGGATCCGCGCCATCCGGTAGCGAGCATAGTTCATCTGGAGAAAGAGTCGGAGTTCCTGGGCCCCGTTGAGTGTGGCGCTCTTGATCGTCGCGTTCTCATCTAATGGGCCCAGCTCGGCCAGATTACACCAAGGTTGCGCTCGAGTCGTGGAATTCGACACCACCGAGAACAGCTCGTGTGCGGTACCGTTCTTTGCGAAGCTTTCGTGACTGAGATATTCGATCGGTTCAGAAAGAATGCGCCGGAGTCGCACGCAATCTTCCTGACTGAGTTTTTCGTTGATGGAAGCTACCGGACCGCGGGCGGTGGGAATCAAAGATTCACGACGGGCGGTCGTTTCTTCGTTGTTGGTCGGCATCATGGACATCCACTCCCGTGGCCTCCAAGGGCCACTTCGCCATTACCCGCTAAATCAATTGCGGCGGGGGGACGATCGCCCGATACGATGTACCGGTGACGCGTCGCGCCGACGATTCCGGGGCACTGGACTAATTCATTCTGCTGACCGACGACAGGTACTCGCTCTCTGTCACCTGCTCGGTCGAGTCGCCCTCATCTGCGAGGACTCGGGGGGAGCTTGGGGGTTGCTGCAGTCAAGTGGAATATATCACGAAAACGAAAATTGGCAAATTTAAGCTAACGATAAATGTTTCTACCCTACATAAGCACTAATACCTAGTAAATATAAGACCTTGTATTTAATAGAGATAAACACTGACCATGATCAGACTCGTTTTTGTTCTCATAACAATAAATATGTTATAACAAGACTAATAACTCTTAATATGTCCAACGACGGTTATATGGGTTTTTATGCGCAAATTCGTATGGGTAAGAAAATGAAATAATTACCCAGTCTACATCTATCGTGCTGTGCGAAAACACCAAAAAGAGCGGCTTTATACACGCCTCAGCATGTGTACCCAAACGTCATTGCGGGGTCGCGAAGCGCAATGGGAGGGTTCAGAAGTTCGGCGGCGATGATCGCTCGGCGAAGGGCCTTTGGATCGTACAGATTGGGGATCCCGGCGTCTTCGTTGGCGGAGATGGTGGTTTCCGCGGCTGGACGTGGTTCCGCGGGACGTGACGTTTGCGCCGTCTTTGCTCGCGCCCGTTGACTGACGGTCTCCGAGTGGGGCACGACCGGGGTCGGCAGCTTTGTGCCGCCCACGCGCGTCGCCCATTCAGCGGTCGGCGCTCGTCCTAACTTCGGCTTGGCGGTTGGCGGTTGTAATCTACCGCGAGGTACAACGACGATGGGCGGGGCCTTGGGTCGGGCGACGCGCGGCGGTGAAGTACGATTCGGTTTGCGCTCGTCAAACAACTCGACAGGCTCGAAATCAGCGTCCGCTTCCGAATCCCGCGTTGGTTCGGAACCAGTAGCGGCCTCCGATCGCTTCTTCACCCAATTCGCCACGAGGCTGATGAGGGTGAAGACGATCACCGCGGCGACGGCCCGCCAATCTGAAGCTGCCAACACCTGAATCATAGCAATGACCGGAGATCCTTTGAGGGGTCCAGCGGGCTCATGGTTACAGGGGCTTCCCGCCGGAAGGCCCTCTCTCATGCCCGTCCTTGCTGATCGAGTCTCGCATCGCCGTGTCGGATTGGATATTCCTCATGCGGTAATAGTCCATGATTCCAAGGTTGCCCGAGCGAAACGAGTCGGCGATGGCTTGCGGCACCTGCGCCTCGGCGAGGACGAGCTTCGCCTTGTTCTCCTCGACCAGGGCGCGCATCTCCGCCTCGCGGGCAATGGCCATGGCGCGCTTGCCCTCGGCCTCGGCCTGGCGTTGCTGTTTGTCGGCGAGTGCGCGGTCCGTATCCAGATAGGCCCCGACGTTGGCCTTATCCGCCACGCCGGCGACGCTGACGTCCGCAATATCGACGGAGACGATCTCGAAGGCGGTCGCGGCGTCGAGCCCTTGGTTTAAAACGACGCGCGAGATGTGATCCGGGTGCTCCAGCACGTCCTTGTAGGAATTCGACGAACCGACCGCGCTCACGATGCCCTGACCGACGCGAGCGATGATGGTTTCTTCCGTGGCGCCGCCGACGAGGCGCTCCAAACAAGTGCGGATCGTCACGCGGGCCTTGATCAGCAGGCGGATGCCGTCCTTGGCCACGGCGTCCAGCCGGGCATCCGGTCCCAGCGAGGCCAATGGGCAATCGATGACCTTGGGATTGACCGACGTGTGAATGGCCTCTAACACGTCGCGGCCGGCCAGGTCGATGGCACGGGCACTGTCGAAATCCAGATGGATTCGTGCACGCGTGGCCTCGACCATCGCGCGGACGACGTTGGTGACATTTCCACCGGCGAAGAGGTGGCTTTGCAATTGATCCATGTCGATCGGCATTCCGGCCTTGTGCGCCGTGATGATGCCGGTCACGCAAATCCGTACGTCCTCCGGGTTTCTCCGGACGAGATAGACGCTTTCTAACTGAGGGGTGGAGAGTTCCGTGATACCGGCCTGGACGGCGGAAATTTTCGCATCGACGATCAGCGACGCGTTGACCCGCCGCAAAAACATCCCGACCAAAACGCCGAAGCCGACCGGAGCCCCGCTAAACCGGGCCCGCAGCCACAGCTTGCCGAAGGCCAGCACGACCAGCGCGATGACGAGGATGATGACAAAGCCGACAATCGTCACGCCGTACCAGAGATACTGGCTGATATCATTCTGCGCTAAACTGATGGTGGTCATGTTTCGCCCTTCTTGTTAAGCAACAATCTTGGTGCGGACTTTAGACGGCTTCAACGACGATCCGATTACCCTCTACTTCAATGACACGGACGGATTTCCCCTCGGCGATCATCTCGCCGCGCGTTACGACGCTGATACGGCGGCCTTCGATTTCAACAGTCCCACTCGGCCGAAGCATCGTCGCCGCGCGGCCTTGTTTGTTAACCAAAGCCGTGAATCCATCGTTGGTCACGGCGACCCCTGGAGCCGACGTCTTTGTGTTTTTCGATGGCGTCGGCGGACTCAGGATAAGTTGACGGCCCAGCGACGTTTTCGGGAGAATCTTGAACGCCAGGACGACCACCACCGGCACGCAGATCACTTCGATGCCTGCGAGGATCGCCGCCGCCCAGCCGCTGAGCTTATA
>CAYMXF010000037.1:16197-18894 GCA_964393935.1 uncultured Planctomycetaceae bacterium | reverse complement strand
GGGTTCATCGGCCCGGCTTTGTTCGAGGGCGGCGACGAACTTTGCCTGGTATTCGCCGCAGTTGGCCCGATCGCCTCGCCGTTCGAACGCCCGCGAGCAATTCAGGGCCAGTTCGGATTCCATTCGCGATGCGCGAAGGAATCGCGGCGCGTCGTGTTGAAGTTGATCGAGACGGATGAGGGCCTCGCGGGCGATTTCGAGATCGGATTCGGTCGGCGGCGCGGAGGAGTGCGCCAGAATCCGATCGAATTGCAGCGAGCGCGCCCAGACGGCGAACATCCGGGCGATGCTTTTTTGGATAGGGTCCAGGACGTGCGCGGCGGCGAAATCGGCCTTCTGTGCCGAGATCGCATCCTCCTTCCGGTAGAGCGATTGTTCGGCCTTGAAGCGCGAGCGGGCCGCGCGCCAATCTTGGATGCCTTGCCAGCCGAGGGCGCCTGCCCCGAGAGCGACCGTAAGGCCCATGAGACGCAAGGCGATCGCGCTGAAGGGTTTGTCTTTTTCGTCGCGCTGCGGCGCGGGACGATTTCGCCGTATGAGCGCCCAGAGGCAGGCCCAGACGGTGAGGACGATCGGCGGAGCACCCGGCTCGCGGATCGCGGGTGTGCCGCAGGCTTCGATCGTCGAGGCGGCCAGCGCGGCCATCAGCCCGATGATGAGCCAGCGGATACCGGGAGATTCGCCGGGCGGCGAGGTTGCGGCCACGGATCGGAACGCGCGGTAGAGGGTGGTTCCGATGGCCGCGGCAAAGGCCAGCGCGCCGAAGACGCCGAGATCGGCGAGCAGTTCCAGAAATTCGTTGTGCGCGTGGCCGGTCCAGCTCCGTTCGTCGGAGCGCATGATGCCGGGGTCGTCGATCTGATCGTCGCGGGCGAACTGGCCGGCCAGAAGGGAGAATGCGCCGTCGCCGTGACCGGCGAGTGGTTTTTGGGAGAAGAGATGAAGGGCGTAGGGCCATTCGTAGGCGATCCGCGAACGGACGGAGTGTCCGCGCAACCCTGTGGAAAAATTTTTTTGGCCGGCGAGCGCGCCGGCGATGCCGGCGAGACAGATCACCACGATGGCCGGCTTTCGCCATCGAGTCGGTGCGAGCGCCAAGCCCACGACGATAGAACCGGCGATCATGCCTGCACCGGCGGAGCGCGAGCGAGTGAGGTAGAGCGCGGCCACGATGACAAGAAACCCGAGGACGCTCGCGCCCATCCAAAGCGGTCGCGGCCGGGCTGCGATCAGGCCGGCGGCAATGAAGACGCCGGGGAGCAGACATGCCGCCAGCCACAGCTCGTTGCCGATCGGGTATTGGAGCCGGGCTTCGTGATTCTCAGGCATGACGCGGGCGAGGTGATACCAAATTCCGACGACGGCGGTCGTGGCCAAGGCGGTGACGAGCCCTACGACGACGGCGCGGACATGTCGCGGGGCCAAAAGCGCGGCCAGCGGCCACCACCACGCGACGTGAAAGAGCCGCGCCAGCGTTTGCCCTTTGCACACGGACGGGGCGTTGGAGTACCAGGAACTTAGGGCGCTGACGAGGAGGAGAAGGCACCACCAGAAATAGGGGCTCGCGGCGCGGCTGCGAATGTCCCACAAGTCTTCTTCCGACATTCGCGGGCGCACCTTGGACAGAAGGAGTCGTACGCCGGCGAGAACAGCCATCAGCGCCGCGGCGCTGTAGAAAATGAGGTTCCGCACTTCGACGCCGCGGGCGGTGGGGAATTGCCCGCCGAGGGCCAGCAGCCAGACGATCGGTTTGAGTAGCGACGTGTCGTGCGCTTGTTGCTCTGAAAAGCTCGACGGCGAGTTGAGCAGGCAATTCCCGGCGAGGGCCGCGCAAGCGACCACCGCCAGGGCCGCGCTGGTGCGGCGCGAGACCGGCGACTCATCGACGAGCAGGTCAGGCGAGCTGTCGAATGGCATGGCTCAGGCTTTCGCAGGCAATCAACTCGATACCGGCGTCTTTCGTCGTCGGCGCGGTCGATCGTGGCTCGCCCATGGGCAGGATGAACTGTTTGAAGCCGACGCGCCCCGCCTCGGTGATTCGTTGTCGCAGATGATGCACGGGGCGAAGTTCCGCGCCGAGCCCTAATTCTCCGCAGACGACCGTCGTGGCGGGAAGGCTGCGATTCGTCATGGCCCCGACGACCGCCAATGCGATCGCCAGATCAGCCGCCGGTTCGTTGACGCGGACGCCGCCGACCACGTTGACGAAGACGTCCTGATCGCCGACGACGCAGTCCGCGTGCTTTTCGATGACCGCGAGGATCATCGCCACACGCCCGGCATCGACACCGGTGGCCTTGCGCTTGGCCGCGCCGAAGACGGATTGTGCGCAGAGCGCCTGCACTTCCACGAGCAGCGTTCGCGTCCCCTCGCAGGCCGCCAGGACCACGGAGCCGGGTCGCGACTGTCGCTGCGATTGGAGGAAGATTTGTGACGGATCGGCCACTGGTATGAGCCCCGCGTCGGTCATCTCGAAGATGCCCAGCTCGTCCGTCGAGCCGAAGCGGTTCTTCACGGCGCGGATCAGGCGGTGCGAATGAAACCGATCGCCCTCGAAGTAGGCGACGCAATCGACCAGATGCTCCAGGAGCATCGGGCCCGCGATCGCGCCATCCTTGGTCACGTGGCCGACCAGGACGAGGGCGAAGCCCATCTGCTTGGCCAGCCAGATCAGCCGGGCCGCCGCGTCGCGGAGCT
>CAYMXF010000037.1:10091-16097 GCA_964393935.1 uncultured Planctomycetaceae bacterium | reverse complement strand
GCGAAGCCCATCTGCTTGGCCAGCCAGATCAGCCGGGCCGCCGCGTCGCGGAGCTGCGTGACCGAGCCCGGCGAGGCCGTCATGTCCGGGCGATAGACCATCTGCACGGAGTCTACTACGACGAAGTCGGGCTTTTGTTGTTGGATCAGGTTGGAAATGATGTCCAGGTTGGCCTGCGCGGCGGCCAGCATGGGCGAGTCGGCGAAGTTCAGGCGGGCCGCCCGAAGGCGGATTTGACCGAGCGATTCCTCGCTGCTGATGTACATCGCTTTTTTTCCCGCTATGGCGAGGGCGTGGCCGACTTGCAGGAGCAGCGTCGACTTGCCGATTCCGGGATCGCCGCCGATCAGGATCGCCGAGCCGGGCACGATGCCGCCGCCCAGGACGCGGTCGAACTCGTCGATGCCGCTGGGATAGCGACGCGTCGCATCGGGCTCCACGTCGCTGATCGGCGCGAGCGTGGGCTGTTCATGGGCGGCGGCAACGGCGGGTCGATGCATATCTTCGGCCGCGCCCTCGACGACCTGCTCGACGAGCGTGTTCCACTCGCCGCAGTCCGGGCACTTGCCCATCCACTGGGTATGGACCCGCCCGCAGGATTCGCAGATGAATTGGGAGTGCTTGCGCGCCACGAGACGGATGTTACCCGCGATGAAATGGATGGGGGAGGTCGGCGGATTTGCGGTCAGTTGCCGTCGGAGTTCGAATCTTTTGAATCCTTGTCGCCGGAATCTTCGTCTTCGGATTCCTCTTCGTCAGCATCTTTGTCGTCGGCAGGTTTCTTTTTCTCGTCGGCCTTATCGCCCTTTGCGTCCGGCTTCCCGCCTTTGGTAGGGGGCTTTGCCGGCGGGGCCGCACTGTGGCCGGGTGGGGGTGCGCCGCCCATGAGGGCCTTCATGCCGACGCGCGACCAGAAGCTGCCGCCCAAAGGTGCGCCCGGCGGCGCGGCGCCGGTCGCACGGGCGGATTTCGGCATGGCGCCGGCGGTCTTCTTCTTTGGCTTTTCGTCATTTGCCGGTTCGTCGCCCTCGCTCTTGGACTTTGACTTGCCGCGGAAGGAATCGAGCGGTTCGTAGGAAATGTTCCTCGCCGCGACGAGCTTGACCTGGCTTTGGTCGGAGACGTACTCGGCCTCAAACTTCGGATCGTTGTCGGGCATCAGGCTGGCCGTCTCGCGTTGGGCCTTGCGTAAGTCGTCTTCGGATTTTGTGCAGCTTGTCATCGCGATGGCGAGCAGGGTGAAACTGAAAATCAATACTTGGCGAAGCATGATGTCACCCTGAGGCGGGAATGGGTGAGCGCGAGCCACACGGGCCAGCGTCATCACCGTTACCTAATAGTGTAATCGTTCACATCGCCGCGGTCAATCGCGCATCGTTATCGGGCGGTATGCAAAGGTAGGTGCAGCCCGCTGGACGTTGATTTACCAAAACCGCCAATCGCCTACTTGGACGACATAAATGTAGAGCGCCAGGTTCGTCACGGCGTGGGTGATCATCAGGCACAGCAGGCTCTTTTTCCAATAGAACAGGGCGTTAAAGAGCAGCCAACAGCCGATGCTCACGACCCAGTTGTCGGGATGCTGGATGACCGAGAGCAGCGACGAGCCGATCATCGCCGTCCACGTGAAGCGGCCCCATGGGACCGTCTCGAACCGATCCCACGAGACAAACGCGCGGAGGATGAAGCCGCGCCAAAAGATTTCCTCGACGACGGGGACGATGGTGCATGCGCGGCCGATCTTCGCGCAGACATAGACCCAAAAGGCGGGGCCGTTGCCGTAATCGTCGTGCGGGTTGAACGGTTTGGGCGTGCCGGGGTAGAACGGGAGGCGGCCTCCGAGGTCAAAGCCGGCGACGTGAATACCGTTCACGGCGTGTTGTCCGGCGACCCAGCCCCAGGCGGCGATGAGGCCGACGACGATCGCGAAGATCCAATGGGGTCTGCCCATTGGCGGCAGGTGATTCCGAAAAAGCCAGGTGGTGTATCCGGCAAGGACGACGTGCAGAAGGATGGCGAACCAGCGAAGCTGCGTCGGAAAGGCGTCGTTCAACATCAGCAGCAGGAGATAGGCCATGTAAGGCGCCATCAGCGGCGCCTTAGGCTCGTGGGCGACGAGGCTGGTCAGCCATGCGGGTTCGCGCTTCTCGATCATGCGGCAATGGAAAAGTCAAAACGTCGAAAAGTCAAAACGTCGAAACGTCGAAACGCCGAAACGAGGGGTAAGAGACGGGGCTTGCGCCGCCGGCTCGGATGGCGGCGTTTCCTAAGAATCGCACACGAGGCGCGCAAAAAGACGCCCCGGCACTGGGCCGGGGCGTCAAAGGGAAAGCTCCATGGGTGTAGAGAAAGCGCTTATTGCAGCACGACGTCGGCGCCGATCGCGCGGCGGAGCTTGCTGATGGCGGAGAGTTGAATCTGCCGCACACGCTCCTTGCTGACGCGCATCTGCCGGCCGATGTCCTCCAGCGTCTGCCGCTCGCGGCCCTCTTGGGCGGGGAAGCGCCGCGACAGCACGGACTTCTCGACGTCCGTCAGGGCCGCATGGTCCAGGTGGAGGATTCGCTGGAGCCGCTCCTCGAACAGGGCACGCTGATCGTTGTGCCGCGATTCAGGAGCGTCGCTCTCCTCGAACTCCGGATCCCAGGGACCGGCGACCTTGCTGCGCCGCTTGGAGTCCTGCATCGCGGCCCGCGCAAAGGAGCGAAGGATCGCGTTGCAGGCATAGGTGCTGAAGCGAAAACCGCGCCACGGGTCGAACGTGTCGACCGCACGGAGTAGGGCCATCATGCCTTCGCTGGTCATTTCCTCGCGGTCGAGGTTTTCAAACCGGCTGCGACCGATCAGGTCGTAGACCAGACCCAGGTTGCCCTCGGTCAGGCGCGTACGAATCTGGTGATATCGTTGGACCCAGATGCCGTAGTGTCGGCGGATTGTCGCGCTCGGGGCGCGGTTAGCGGCCTTGTACAGCTTGCTCAGACGATATCCGCAGAAGTGAAGCTGCTTGAAGAGCAGCGTCTCTTCGTCATGGCGCACACGGCCCGAGCCCGCGGCGGGGCCCGGCCAATTGGCGAACAGGCGCTCCTCAAAGCCGCGTTGCTGCAACTCTACATTGGTGATGTAGGGCGGCGGCGACATCCAGCTCTTGAGGGCACGCCGGTCGGAACGCTTTGTAGTCACTCGCAACATCTAACTCATCCAATCCCGGCTCGCCCGGGGGTTTAATCATTCATCGTCGTCAGGGGCCGGCCCTTCGTTTTTTTGCCCCCTACTCGTGTATACCGATTAGGGCCGCTTTTGTTCACCTAGACATTACCCGTACCAGAACGCGATAAGTCCGAAGATTTCATTTTTTTCGCTCTATTCGCGTTCCATGGTTCAAGTCCGTTCTGAACACAAAATAACTTGAAATATCATAACACTATTTATTGTATAAAGTTACGCCTCTAAACACAAACAAAACCCATTCGGGAAAAAAAAGACCCTCTACCTATTAGACACGCAAACCACCCAAGAGTTACTGCCAAACATGCCATTATGGCAAAGGTACTGACTGCGAAACGGCACACCGCCGTTAGTCTCAGACCAGGATTAGTTATCGGACTTTTACTTGTTTTTCGAGGAGGAGCCGGTCCTGGGCTGGAGAATGGCACCCAGGCCATCGAAGAGCGCGGCTCCGGTTTGGCGAAGGCCTACCTCGGCGTTGGTGGGGTCCGTGATCACCGTACTGAGACCATCCACCAAGCCCGGCCCGTAGGCCTCACGGAAGCGTCTGCCGATGTCGGAGTCGAAACAGGGCGGACCGGCTATCAGAAACGCAGACGCGGCGTAGGCCAGGAAGCGTTGAACTCGACGGATCGATCGGCGGTTTCGTTGCATGTCAGGCGTCTCCGGGATGGCTACACGATTGTTGCGACGTGCTCTTGAGTTTATCGGCGCACGTTTCGCGTTGTGTCCAGCGGTCGATTCACAATACCAAATACGCGGGGAATATCGGCCCTAGGCGATCGAGGTGATTGGTTAATCGAGCCGTCCGGCGTCCCGATAAATGGGATGCTTCGCGCCGGCTCCGCGCCACGATCGAGGGCGGCGGCCGCGCGGGGTTGGAGGCTGCGCGTTGGGTCGCTTCGGATTCATTTTGTTCATCGGCTGCGCGGCGACCGGCCCGACGTCGGCATCGGAACCTGAATCGCGTTTCGTTTCGTCGCGGATCGAGGATCGCGTCGTCAAGCGATTCGACTTCGACGAGCGGAAACTCGGTAACTTCGAGATGACGCCGATGAACTGGCGGCAGATCGCCGGGCCGGGCTATCCGAGATTTCTCGAACCGAGGATTGACGCGGACGTCGGTCACGACGCGCCGCCGTCATTCCGCTTGGCGCTGCAAGGCGGGAGCCTTGCGTGCCGATACCTTGCCAAGGACATTCCCGTCCACCCGGACAGCGACTATCACATCTCCGTTTGGATTCGAACGTCTGGCGTCCTCTACTCGGAGGCGTACGTGAGCGCCTATTTTCTGGATCACGCCCTTCAGCGGATCGACGCGAGCAGCGTTCGTAACGACTCGATCCACGGAGCACACGAGGACGAGCCGTGGCGGGAAGTTTCGGTGTTGCTGCCGGGCGGTTTTGAGAAGGCGCGATGGATCGGACTTTCCTGCCATTTGGAACAGCCGGCGGAAGTGCTGAACGATTCGGACGACCTTCGGCCGATCGAGCAGCGCGACCCACATGCTACCGCTTGGTTTGACGACATCACGGTGACGCGCTTGCCCCGCGTTTTCATGCGGATGGAGGCCGCGGGGAGCGTCTTTACCGCCGACGAGTCGGCTAACTGTCTGGTGCGCGTGGCGGATGTGGACGGGCGCGGTCTTGCGGCGACGCTCGACGTGCGCGACATCGAGGGTCGCATCATCGAAAGTCAGCCGATCTCCGTCGTCGCGCAGGACGGCGCGATCTGTTCGGCTGAGCTGGGAGTGCGGTCGCCCGGTCGATATTTCGCGCGTCTGGTCGTATCGGCGGCGGATAACGAGATGGTGTCGTATGAAAGACCCTTCGTGCGATTAAGTCCGGACCTCACAACCGCGCGGCCGCGTCGAGGGGGCTACGGGCTGCTCCTCGATCCGACCGACGGAGTGGATCATCGGACGGTCGAACGGTTGGTGGGGCTCTTATCGCCGGACTTCGTCAAGATCCCGCTTTGGCGGGCGGATATGAACGATGAGGCGGTGGTCGTGGCGGATCATCGAATCGACGGGCTGGTACGCGCATTGAACGCGCAAGCGGTGTCGATCATCGGTGTTCTGGCCGCGCCGCCGTCCGGTCTGGCGGAGCAACTCGGACATCGAGGGTTGACGGTCGTGGACGTCTTGGCCGCGCCGGCGAATCAATGGCGGCCGTACCTGGGTTTTCTCTTCAGCCGCTACGGCGAGCGGGTGAATGCCTGGCAAGTGGGGACGGACGATGCGACTATGCTGACGGATTCGCAGCGCGTGACCATGGCGTTGGAGCAGCTTCGCGAGGGCCTGCGCCCGCTGGCCGGGTCTTTCCAACTCGCCGTCCCGCAGGATGCCGCGGTCCGAACGCTCTCCGACCCGTCCATTGCGGAAATTGAGTCGCTCTACGTCGGCGCACAGATCAGCGCGGATCGATTGAGCGAACAAGTCGGAAGTTCGACGGCCCCTACCAAGGTTCGCCGGTGGGTGACGTTGGAGGCGCTCGACCCGGCTAAATACCCGCTACGTATTCGCCTGCGGGAAGAGGCGCGGCGGATGGTGATGGCGCTGCAAACCGGCGCGGAGGCGGTCTTCGTGCCGCAGCCGTGGTCGATCGTCCGCGAAGGGGGAGAGACCGTCGTCACGCCGAGCGAAGAATTTTTTATCTTCCGGACCTTGAGACAAACGCTGGCGGGGATGTCGCCGATGGGCCGCGTCTGGTTCGACGACGGCGTATCCGCGTGGTTGTTTGGAGATGCCAAAGCCGATGAAGGGGCGCTCGTCGTCTGGAC
>CAYMXF010000037.1:0-9991 GCA_964393935.1 uncultured Planctomycetaceae bacterium | reverse complement strand
CCGCGTGGTTGTTTGGAGATGCCAAAGCCGATGAAGGGGCGCTCGTCGTCTGGACCGATGGCGACGAAGAATCTCCGCGACGGTTGCTAACGGACGCCGTCCCCGTTGCGAAGGCGGTCGATCTTTGGGGCGTGCCATCGGAAGGCCGCAGGGCGCTGGGCGGGAAGGAATTCACCTTGGGGTCGATGCCGATCGTGCTCGCGCCGGTCGCGCCGAGCCGCGTGCGGACGATGGCGAGCTTTTCGCTGAGCCCGACGAATGTGACGCCGACGATCGAAGAACAGCGGGTGACGTTATCGCTGCGAAACCAGGGGCCGAAGCGAATGGTCGAGCGGTTGCGGCTCGTCGTCCCGCCGTCGTGGCGGATTACGCCGAGCCAAGTGTCCATCGATGTGCCCTCGGGGCAAGAAGTGAAAACGGCGCTTTCGCTACGGCTCCCGAGCAATCAGGCCGCGGGAGCGCAGGTGCTGGTAGGGCTGTTCTCCGGCGCGGAGGGCGACGAACCGCACTATACGCTTCGCACGCCGATCTTCGTGCGGTCAATCGAGCTGGATGTGAAAGTGCTCACGCGAGTCGAGGGCCGGGGGCTTAGAGTTGTGCAACGAGTAACGAACCTGAGCGAACGTACGCTCAATTTGCGAGGTTTGCTGATCGCGCCGAATCAGCCCCGGCAAGTTTGCTCGATCAAACAATTGATCGCGGGCCAATCGGCGGTACGCGAATACCAGATCGAGAACGGGGCGTCATTGGCTGATCGCTTCATCCGCGTCTCGGTCGAACAAGTCGACGGGCCGCTTCGGCATCACGATGTCATCAAGGTGGAGTGAACGTTGAAGGGAAACGCTTGGCTTCCATGAGTTCCAGTCGGATCACGACATCGTCTGGATGATTGATCGAGAGCACTTCAATCGTGGCGCGCCCCATAGGGGTGAGACCCGCGGCGCGCGGGCCATCCCAGTAAAAATGGTCGGACCACCGATCGATTCGGGGATTGAAGAGCCTGGTCATCGTGCCGGATGCGGGGTCGATGCCCGCGATGTTCGTTCCCTTGTGACGATTACAACGACCACAAGCGAGCGCGAGATTATCGAAGGAGGATTTTCCCTGGTGCTGGCGGGCGATGACGTGCTCGATCTGGAAACGCAAACGGCGGACGGATTGTGGGAGGAGGCAGTATTCGCACCGATCGCGGGCACGAGAACGAACGGCGTTGGCGAGTTCTTTTTTCACCCGCGGTCGCGGCCTACGGTTGAAGAGATCGTTCGGCCTTTAATCGCAAGATCGCCAGCAAGCTATCGACGTGTAGATAGCCGTCGAGTTCGTCCGCCTCTTGTGGCGTGAGCGCGCCTTCCCGCGCTTTAGCCGAGAGTTCCTCAAAACGGGCGTGATCCTCGCCGTGAAAATCAAGCTTCATCACGAAGCGAGCCAGCTCTTTGGGAAACGAACCTTGCTCGGGCTCGATAACCCGACGAAAGATTTGTGTGCTCTCGGAACCTACAGCCATGTCCATATCTTAGCACACTTTGTCTTCGCTGGTGCGAGAATCTTTCTCGCACCCTCACTCACGGGAATCCTCTCCCGCGCCCCTCCGTAGCGGCCGCGCGCCCCTGTCGAAGACCTCGCCTTGGCGGGCCGGTCGTATTGCGTGTACCTGCCGCGCGCCCCCGCCCGCCTTCGCTTATCCAGTTTTGGAGTTTTGGCGTTTCGGCGTTTTGGCGTTTGCACCCCCCTCAAGCCTCAAGTCGAAGATCGGCCGAGGCGGACCTTTTTTCGGGCTTCACTGCCCCACCAACGCATCGACAAAGCCCGGCACATCCGATTCATCGACCACATTGTTACCGTCGAAGTCGGCGATGTACACGTCCGTCGCATCGGTGGAATTCGCCAAAACTGCGGTCGTGAACGCCTGAATATCCAAGCCGTCAAGTTTTCCGTCGCCGTTCATGTCGCCAGGGGTGAAGGCGACCAAGGAGGAAGCCTGAACGCCCCTGGTATGCACGTTGTCGCTGACAAAGGAGCCTCCGGGGCTGGGCGGCGAGTAAACGGCAATTCGGCAGATTGCCTGTCAGGCGAGCCCCGCCTGGAATTGGACCTGTCCCGTTTGGTTTCTCCGTATCCACCGGTCTGCCTTACTCATCGAGCATCGTGGCGACCGCCTTTTTTAGTTCCTCACCACGAAGGTCCTTGTGCGCGATCCGGCCTTGGCGGTCGATGAGGAACGTCCACGGAATGCCTCGCACGTGATACAGCTTGGCCAGTTCGGCTTTAAACTGCTTGAAGTCGCAAATTTGCGGCCAGTCGATTTTCTTTTTCTTCAGAAACTCTGTCAGCTTCTGCGGGTCATCGTCGAGGCTCACGCCGATCAACTGGAAATCTTTAGCTTTCCATCTCTCGTGGATGTTTTGGATCGTCGGTAGCTCGCCGATGCACGGCCCGCAACAGGTCGCCCAAAAATCGAGCAATACGACCTTGCCGCGCAGCGAGGCCAGGCGGATTGTCTTTCCGGACAGGTCCGCCGATGTGAAATCCGGCGCGGGCATTCCCACTTGTAGATGATCCAATTCATACAGCGCGCCTTCTGCCTCCTCGGCATGCGCGCTCCCAGGAAAAAGCTTCCGTATCTCCTCGAAGCCAGCCCTCGCGGCGACGAGGTCGCCATTTTGTTCCGCTCTCCGTGCGAGCGCGAGCCGAATACCCGGCGTACTCCCAGCACGCGGTTGAAGTCGGACAAGCCCCTCCAGAGTGGCGACCAGCTTCTCCTCGGTGCCCAGCTTTGCGCTCCGAAAAAGCGCGTCATCGGCCCAATCACCAATCAATTCATCCTCGGGGTGACGACTCATGAACGACTGGTAGAGTTCTAACCACAATCTCGCGAAGTGGGACGGCACAATCTGGCATGTCGCTTCCTCGCGCCCCTGCTCGTTTCCGTAGATCATCAGCAGGTTGCGCACGATTTCGGGTTCGAGGTCGGTGCCCGTACACGCCGCCAGTTGCCGTCGGAACTCGGGCAGCCATTGAGGCGTGATTGGCTCGGGGGCGGCTCCCTTGATTTTTTGATACTCGGCCAATACCCCCGAAGTGTGCGTGCGGTTCTGGTTTTCAAGCCATCCCCAGTAGCCCTCACAGTAGCGGTTGTTGGCGTCGTTCCACTTTCGCTCGGCGGACCAATACCGGCTCTTGAGCGATTTCCAGGCCTCCGCGCGGTCTGGTGCCGCTTCGCTGGGTTGCGACGTATTCGGAGCGGTGCATCCGAGTTCGTGATGCGCAGTTTGAGTTTTTCGTCCAGAGCAAACCACCGCCAGCGGCAAGCAAGCCAAGCCAACGGTGAGGGCAAATCCGCGAATCGACATTCGGCACGCGCGGGGCTTGGATATCGTGTATCTATTTACCGCCTGACCGGTTTACGCGGCCGGTCGCACTTGCGCGGCTCGCGCATTATACCCCCCCCGCACGTTTGCACGAACTTTTTTCGGGGAATTTTGGGGCCGGATCATCAAGCTCATCACCGTCCAGGAAATCCTCGACGAGCAGCACGTGCAGAAGATGTAGACGGCCGGCACGGGGGCACGGCCGTTACACGGGGTTTCGTAGCGATAACGGGCGGCGTTCGATGCGGCCGCCGGCGGCGAGGCGCTCGAAACGGCGGCGGGAGAGGGCCATGCGCAGAAAGAGATACTCCGCGCCGGTGGTCTTGAAATACTTGCGTTCCTGGCCGACGAGTTTCATGCCGGCGCGCTCGTAGCAGTTAATCGCGCGCTGGTTTTCGGGGAAGACGACGAGCACCACTTCTTTCGCGGCGTATTCGAGGAATGCCCGAGCGAGCAGGGCCTGCGCGAAGCGCACGCCGAGCGATTGGCCGCGCCGGCCGGGGTCGATGACGAAGTGGCCGATCCATCGCTGCGCCGGTTGTCCCGCAATCTCGTTGAGTTCGGCATAGCCCGCCGGGTCGGCGGGACGGCCGTCGACGGGCGGGACGCCCATCCCATGCCCGGCGGTCCAGAATAGAAATCGATTGTGCCGTTCTTGTCCCCAGGCGGCGACTTTTTCCGCGGTGAGCGGCGGTGGCGTGCCGGGCGCCAGCCAGGTCAGCTCCTGCGGCGTACGAATCCACGCGGCCACGAGCGGCGCGAACGGCGCCGCGAATGGGGAGAGATGACAGTCGGAGGGAACTGATTTCGGATTTCGGATTTCAGATTGCGGATGGTGCGCGCGGCCGACGACGATGCTGGCTGGCGTCGAGAGCAAATTCGTTGAGCGCGGCGAGGCGTTAGGGCTCATCGAGCAGATGTCCTAGCTTGGTGCGCTTCGTTTCCAGGTATCGACGATTATGTTGATTCGCGGGGATCTGCAGCGGCAGTTGTTCGATCACTTCCAAACCATAGATCGCCAACCGGCTCGTCTTTTTGGGGTTGTTCGTCAGGATTCGCACCTGGCGGATGCCCAGATCGCGGAGGATCTGTGCGCCGACGCCGTAATCGCGCTTGTCCGCGGGGAAACCAAGCTTCTCGTTGGCTTCGACCGTGTCGAGCCCTTCGTCCTGGAGGCGATAGGCGTGGAGCTTGTTGGTCAGGCCGATGCCGCGACCCTCTTGTCGGAGATAGACGATCACGCCTTCGCCAGCGTCGGCGATGAGCTGCATGGCGCGTTCGAGCTGCGATCCGCAATCGCAGCGCTGCGAGCCGAAGACGTCGCCGGTCAGGCACTGGGAGTGGACACGGACGAGGACGGGGTGGTCGACGGCGATCGGGTCTCCGAAGGTGTCAAATTGGCCGACGTTGCCCATTGTCAGGGCGACGTGCGGTTCGGAGTCGACGACGGAAGTGTAGGCGTGGAGCATCCAACGACCGAAGGTGTTTTCGAGCGGGATGGATTCGATCCGCAGGATCGATCGCTCGCGTTGGAGGCGATACTCGACGAGCTTGGCGATCGTGCAGATTTTGAAACCGTGCTGATGGGCGAAGGCGACGAGATCGTCGAGGTGGGCGATCTCGCCCTTGCTGTTTAATATTTCAATGATCACGCCGGCGGGCTTAAGGCCGGCGAGTTGGGCGAGGTCGATGCTTGCCTCCGTATGGCCGGCGCGGACGAGGACGCCGCCGGTCTTGCCTTTAAGCGGGCTGATGTGGCCGGGGCGGCGGAAGTCGGACGGTTTGGCGTCGCCGTCGAGACAGCGGCGGATGGTGCGGCAGCGATCGGCGGCGCTGACGCCGCTGGTGATGCCGAGTTCCGGCCCCGCGTCGATCGACACGGTGAAGGCGGTGCCGTGCGTGGCCGTGTTCTCGTTGGCTTGCTGATAAAGGTGAAGCCGCTCGCAGGTCTCAGCCGACAGGCTCAGGCACAGCTTGCCCGCCGCCTGGCGGATCATGAAGTTGATCATCTCCGGCGTGACGAGTTCGGCGGCGCAGACCAAGTCGCCCTCATTTTCGCGGTCCTCGTCGTCGACGAGGATGATAAATCGCCCGGCCTTGAGTTCATCGAAGGCTTCGGGAATGGAACTGAACGGACTTTCGCCGGTCGTCATCGATCAATCTCCACCACTACGCGGCTTGCCCTCGGCATTTGCCGTGCTCAAGAATCGGCTGCCCACGCGGATGTAATCCAACGCCGCGAGGATCGCGAGGGCGGTGGCGGCATACCAGAGCACCTCGGGCAGTCTCTCGGCTTGCCTCGGCAGGCTGGGCCATAACAGTATGCATAATACTAGTCCAAGTTGGACCGTCGTGCACCCTTTGCCCAGGCGGCGCGGCTGGATAAAGACGCGGCCCGTGATGATATAGATCACGGCGAAGCCGATCGAGACGACGAGGTCCTTTCCGATGGCGGCCACAGCGACCCAGTTCGGGAGGCTCAAGACGACGTCCGCCGCCTCGGTCGTCCGGACGTGAATCCCTTTGACGCTGAGGATGATGACCGAGAACGTGACGAGCAGCTTGTCGGCGAGCGGGTCGAGGAAGGCGCCGAGCGGAGATTCGTCCTTGAGACGGCGCGCGAGGTAGCCGTCGAGCAGGTCGCTTGCGGCCATGAGCACGAAGATGGTCACGGCGGCCCAGCGGAGCCACGCCCGATCGGCTTGGTCCAGGTTCAGCAGACAGACGACGAAGGGTCCGATCGCCAGGAGTCGCCCGAGCGTGATCCGGTTGGGCCAGCCCATGTGAAGGGTGGTCGCCACGAACGGGAATTGTACGACCGGCGGGGCCGTCTGTCATCGACGGGCTAGAGCGAGTACATTCTTGCCGTTTAACTGACGGAACTAACCGAGGCACCACGGTACATGGACGTCATCCAATCGAAGATCGATTCGTCGTCGCCCGCATTCAAAGAGAACCAGGCGCATCTCGAAGGCTTGGTCGCCGAAATGCGGCATCGCGTCGCGCAGGCCAAGCAGGGCGGCGGCGCTGCGTCGATTGAGAAGCACACCGGTCGGGGAAAACTTGTCGTCCGCGATCGCATCGATCATCTGCTCGATCCGCAGAGCCCGTTTTTGGAATTGAGCCCGCTGGCGGCTTGGGAGATGTACGACGACGAAGCGCCCGGGGCGGGGATCGTGACGGGCATCGGGCAGGTTCAGGGGCGACAGTGCGTGATCGTCGCGAACGACGCGACGGTGAAAGGCGGGACGTATTATCCGATCACGGTGAAGAAGCACCTTCGAGCGCAGGAGATCGCGGAGGAGAATCACCTGCCGTGCATCTATCTTGTCGATTCGGGCGGGGCGTATCTGCCGCTTCAGGCGGAGGTGTTTCCCGACAAACCGCACTTCGGGCGGATTTTCTACAACCAGGCGCGGATGAGCGCGATGGGCATTTCGCAGATCGCCGTCGTGCTCGGCTCGTGTACGGCGGGCGGGGCGTATGTTCCGGCGATGAGCGACGAGGCGGTCATCGTCCGCAATCAGGGGACGATCTTTCTCGGCGGGCCGCCGCTGGTGAAGGCGGCGACGGGCGAGGAAGTGACCGCCGAGGACCTTGGCGGGGCGGACGTACACTGTCGTACCTCCGGCGTGGCGGATCATTACGCGCAGAACGACGAGGACGCGCTCGCCATCACGCGGCAAATCGTCGAGCATTTGAACATCCGACCGAAGACGACGCTGGACGTGCGGGAGCCGGAGGACCCGGCGCACGATGCGAGCGAGATTTACGGCATCATTCAGAAAGACATCCGCAAGCCGTACGACGTTCGCGAAGTGATCGCGCGGATCGTGGACGGCAGCCGACTGCATGAGTTCAAGGCGCTCTATGGCACGACGCTGGTCTGCGGCTTCGCGCACCTTTGGGGATACCCGGTTGGGATCCTCGCGAATAACGGCGTACTGTTCTCCGAGAGCGCGCTGAAGGCGGCGCACTTCATTGAAATGTGCAGCCAGCGCGGCGTGCCGCTCATCTTTCTCCAGAACATTACGGGCTTCATGGTCGGTAAGCAGTACGAGGCCGGCGGCATCGCCAAGGACGGCGCGAAGATGGTCGCTGCGGTGTCCAATGCCTGCGTGCCGAAGTTCACCGTGATCATCGGCGGCTCGTACGGCGCGGGCAATTACGGAATGTGCGGCCGGGCCTATCAGCCGCGGTTCCTGTGGATGTGGCCCAACGCGCGGATCAGCGTGATGGGCGGCGACCAGGCGGCGAATGTGCTCTTGACGGTGAAGAAGGACCAGCTCGCCCGTGAGAAGAAAAAGGCGATGACGGTCGCCGAAGAGGAGGAGTTCAAGCGTCCGACGCTGGAGAAGTACGCCGCCGAAGGCAGCGCGTACTACAGCACCGCGCGGCTGTGGGACGACGGGATCATCGACCCGGCGGACACGCGGATGGTCCTGGGCTTGGCCATTGGGGCGTCGCTGAACGCGCCGATGCCGGAGCGGCGGCAGAGCGTGTTTCGCATGTAAACAGCGTATCGATGTCAATTCACAAATCCGCCGTTTGTCTACTGGTTGGCTGCATCGGTTTGTGTGGCGCTTGCAGCCATGTCGGCGGCGACCGAGAGGTCGAAGAGTCGGTCGGGGGCTCTTGTTACAGCGGACCTCTTGAGATTCGCGTGGTCAACCCGGACAGTACGCCTGCGGCCCATGTGCCTCTGGGGTGCGGTTTTTTTCTCTATTGCACAACTGAACCCAGTAAAGAGGAGGCTAAAAGCCCACCGCCCTTGTATTGGAAGACGCCCCGGGCCGGTGCAGACGGTGTCTTTCGCAAGGATCGATGGCGCGAGTGCATGTTGCCGACGTATTTTTACGCCGTGGACGAGGCTCGCGGGCTTGCCGCCCTTGAGGTTTGCACGAAAAAAGAGGAATTGATCCCGTCGCATACACTTCATCTGAGGCCGGCTCGATGGCTGACGGGCCGCGTCCAAGTCGCCGAATCTCATGGCGATGCGTCGAACAAATCGCTTTTTTGGATTCAGGTATATCCCGGCCGTCGCGTCACCGACCGCGAGTTGCGGACCGTATGCGGAAACGGTCGATTTCGTTTTCTCCTACCTCCGGGTGAGTACGTTTTGAATTGCAAACGTGAGGGAATGACCAGCCGGATAATCCCTGTTCAACTCGCGGCCGGTGAAACTCCCTATGATCTCGGGAGCATATTGCTCGCGGACGAATCTGAATCTCCTCGTTGAACGCGCCGTTGTTTAAAAGTCGCATTTCCCGAAGGAACGAGGTAACATTTTGTGCGTCGGCGATGTGGTCATCGCCAGGCGACGGAATAAACGCATGAGCAGTTTTCTCAAAGTGCTGTCCGCCGGGCCGGTCGCCACCGTCGCGCTGGCTCGCCCCGACCTGCACAACGCCTTCAACGACGAGATGATGAAGGAGTTGACGGAGGCGTTCGGCGCGTTGGGGGCCGACGCGAAGGTACGGGCGGTCGTCCTCGCGGCCGAGGGCAAGAGCTTTTGCGCCGGGGCCGACGTCCATTGGATGAAGCGGATGGTCGATTATTCCTTCGACCAGAATATCTCCGACGCGAACATCCTCGCGCGGATGCTGAGGGCGATTCGCGAGTGCCCCAAGCCGGTGATTGCCCGCGTGCATGGGGCGGCGTACGGCGGGGGGGTGGGGCTGGTGGCGGCTTGCGATTTAGCCGTGGCCGTTCGCGGGACGGTATTTTGCCTGAGCGAGGTAAAGCTCGGAATCGTGCCGGCGGTGATCTCGCCGTTCATCCTAGAGAAGATGGGTCCTGGTGCGGCACGGCGATATGCGCTGACCGCCGAGCGATTCGACGCTGACGAGGCGAAGCGATTGGGACTGATTAACGAAGTCGCGGATACGCCGGAGCAGCTCGACGCGTGGATCGGCGAAGTCGCGAAGCACATCCTGGCCAACGGCCCGGCGGCGGTGGCGGCGTGTAAGAAGATCCTCAGCGAAGTCGCCGGCGTGTCGTGGGATCAGGTGCAGGCGCGGACGACGCAGCGGATCGCCGAGATCCGCATTTCCCCGGAGGGACAGGAAGGGCTGAAAGCATTCTTGGAAAAACGAAAACCGTCGTGGGTACAAGAATGACGAATTACGAATTACAAATTACGAATTACAAAAAAGGGGAACGCCGTATTCCTCTTCCTTTCGTCATTCGTCATTCGTCATTTGTCATTCTCCGATAATCGCGGAGTTGGACGCAGTTGTTCAAAAAGGTCCTCATTGCCAATCGCGGGGAGATCGCCGTTCGCGTCGCCCAGACGCTTCAGCAGATGGGCATCGTCGCGGCGGCGGTCTATTCCGAGCCGGACCGGCGGGCCGTCCACATCCGCGCGGCCGACGAAGCGTATCCACTGGAAGGGGGCAGTTCCGCCGAGACCTATCTGCGCGGTGACAAGATCATCGACATCGCCAAGCAGTGCGGCGCGGAGGCCATTCACCCCGGTTACGGCTTTCTTTCCGAGAACGACGATTTCGCGGAGGCCTGCGCTGATGCGAAAATCACGTTCATCGGTCCGACGCCGGGCGTCATCTTTGCGATGGGCGACAAGATCGTGGCGAAGAAGACCTTCGCGGACGCCGGCGTGCCGG